>DUTA01000111.1 GCA_012842325.1 Bacillota bacterium
GCCCAGGGCCTCATGAGTTTAACCGCTCGTTACCAAATGCTTCGTCAAGCTTGGTGAACCGCCGTATACCGAACGGTACGTACGGTGGTGTGAGAGGACGGGGGCTAGGCGCCCCCTCCTACTCGATGGTATTTCCCTGCGGCAAGGCAAGGTGAGAGCTCAAGGCCATTGCCGATTTCATGGTGAGGGATTATGCTGGCAAGGAGGTTGAAGCATGGCTGCAGAAGATATAAAGGTCTCACCGCAGGGTGAGGTAATAAATGAAGAAGAGGTTTTGGCCAAATATGACCGGGAATTTGACTACCGGCGGCTGACAGGTCCGGTGGGCAAATTGGTTTTTGCCGTGGCCGTAATCTGGTCCCTGGGCCAGCTGTACACTGCCGCCTTTGGTGTCTTTCCGCCCACCCTGCAGCGGGCCCCCCATGTGGGTATAGCCCTGTTCCTTATTTTCCTTCTGTATCCCATGAAGCGGGGCTCCCGCAGCGATACTATCCCGTGGTATGATTATATTCTGGCTGCCCTGGGTCTTGTGGTGGCCCTCTACCATGTAATTTTCTACCGGGATCTGCTCATGCGGGCCGGTGCCTTTACCAGGCTGGATATGATCATCTCCATTATTGCCATCTTGCTGGTCCTGGAGGCTACCCGCCGGCTGGCCGGTCCGGTCATAGTGGTCCTGGCCACCTTCTTTCTGTTATACGGCTATTTCGGACCTTATTTTCCCGGCTTTTTGTCCCACCGGGGTTTTTCCATCCTGCGCATTACCACCCACAGCTGGATTAGTGCCGAGGGCATCCTGGGTGTTCCCATCAAGGTCTCCTCGACCTTCATATTCCTTTTTATGCTTTTCGCTGCCTTCTTAAAAAGCACCGGGATCGGCGACTGGCTGACGGATTTGGCAGTAGGGCTGACGGGACATGCCACCGGGGGACCGGCCAAGGCGGCCGTCGTGGCCAGTGCCGCCCAAGGAACGGTATCGGGAAGCTCCGTGGCCAATGTGGTGGGAACAGGTTCCGTTACCATTCCCCTCATGAAGAGCATCGGGTACCGGCCGGAGTTTGCCGGGGCGGTGGAAGCGGCGGCCTCCACGGGAGGACAGCTCATGCCTCCCATCATGGGGGCGGCGGCCTTTATTATGACAGAGTTTACCAATATACCCTACTATCAGATCGCCCTTGCGGCGGCGATTCCCGCTGTCCTGTACTTTACCGGTATTTTCATCACCGTTCATTTGGAAGCCAAGCGGACGGGTTTGGAAGGCCTGCCCCGGCATAGGCTCCCCAACTGGCGCAAATTGGTGAAGGAAAAATGGTTTTTGGCTACGCCCATCGTCGGTATTGTCTATTTCCTGGTTGCCGGTTTCACGCCCATGAAGGCGGCATTCTACGGCATTCTCCTCTGTATTGCCGCCAGCATGATTTTGAAGGAGACCCGGATGAGCCTCTGGGATATTATAAAAACCCTGGAGACCGGGGCCCGGTCGGCCCTGCCCGTTGTGGCCGCCTGTGCCTCGGCCGGGATCATTGTCGGGATTGTGACCCTGACGGGGCTGGGGGTTAAACTGGCCGGGGGGATTGTGAAGCTGGCCGGGGGCAATCTTTACCTCACCATGCTCTTTACCATGTTAACTTCCCTGGTCCTGGGTATGGGCGTACCCACCACGGCCAACTACATTATTCAGGCAACGGTTTCCGCCCCGGCCCTCATTAGCCTTGGTGTTCCCCCCATTGCCGCCCATCTCTTCGTCTTCTACTTCGGGATTGTGGCCGACATTACCCCGCCGGTGGCCCTGGCCGCCTTTGCCGGTTCCGGGATTGCGGGCTCGGAACCCTTCCGTACCGGCTTTGAGGCCTTTAAGCTGGGTTATGCCGCCTATCTGGTGCCCTATATCTTTGTTATTTCACCGGAACTGGTGCTGGTTGATGTCACTCCCTTCGGCATAGTCAGGGCCCTTCTAACGGCCATTATCGGCATGCTGGGAATTGGTGGGGCGACAACAGGGTTTTTAGTCACCCACGGCAAAGCTTGGGAGCGCCTCCTCCTCTTTATCGGCGGGGTCCTCATGGTGGATCCAGGCTTCTATACCGACCTGATCGGCTTTGCCCTGCTGGCCATGGTCTGGTTTTTGCAAAAGCGCCGGGCCCAGGCCCAGTCGGGAGCCAAGGAGGTTACTGCCTAATTTGACCGTTTCCCTTTGCCAGGGGATATTGGGTGAATACCTGAATTATTCCCTTACCTGTCCCGGGCCCTGGGCCCGGGCATATTTTTTGACCGGGATGGGACGGAAGTATGCAGCCACAGCAGGAGATACATTAGGCCGGGGCTCTTCCGGCACTGGCCGCCAAAGGCAAAGGCTGATGGGGTCGCAAAGAGACGAAGAAGAGGCAGACAAGATGGCAGAGGAATTCTGGCCCCCGGGGTCGAAATGGGCGGGAAGGGGGGATTGCTATGGAATTGCCGGTAGTAGCCAGGGTGTACCGGGGTAACCTGGTGGAAAGCAGCCATTACGGCAGTGCGGTGGTTGTGAACCGGGAAGGAGAAGTCCTCTATGCCGCCGGGGAGCCGGCCCGGCTTACCTATTTGCGGTCGGCGGCCAAGCCCTTGCAGGTGCTGCCCCTCTTTACTACGGGAGCGGCACAAGCTTACAGCTTCTCCCTGTCCCAGGTGGCGGTTATGTGTGCTTCCCACAGCGGCCAGCCCGTGCACCAGGAACAGGTATTGAGCATATTGGAGCGGGTGGGTCTGTCGGAAAGCCATCTTCAATGCGGTGTCCACCGGCCCTTCCACGGGCCCACGGCCCGGGCCCTGGCAGCGGCGGGAGAGCAGCCGGGGCCCCGGCACAATGCCTGCTCCGGCAAGCATGCCTGCATGCTGGCCATCAGCCGGTTCAAGGGCTGGGATATTGCCGGTTACACCCGGCTGGAACACCCGGTGCAGCAGGAGATGCTGGCGGCTGTTGCCCGGCTGACGGGTGTGGCGCCGGGGGAGATAGTTACCGGCCTGGATACCTGTGGCGTTCCCGTCTTTGCCGTGCCCCTGTACAACATTGCCCTCGCCTATGCCAGGCTGGCCCGGCCGGAAGGGGAGGAGGGCGGCTGGCGGATGGGGATGGAGGCTGTGGCTGCTGCCATGGCCCGGTACCCGGAACTCCTGGCCGGCGAGGGGCGCTTTACCACCGCCCTCCTGGAGGCTTATGCCGGGAAAATACTGGCCAAGGACGGGGCGGAAGCCCTCTTTTGCCTTGGGCTTCCCCACCGGGGCTGGGGAATAGCGGTTAAGATTGAAGACGGCTCCGATCGGGCCCTGGCGCCGGTGGTCCTTCAGCTCCTCCGGGAAGTGGGCCTGCTGTCCGGGGATTTGCCCCCGGCCCTGGCCCCCTTTGCTCAGCCGGAGGTGCACACCCACCGGGGGGAGTTGGCGGGGCGGATAGTGCCGGTCAGCTTATTTTCCTGACAGAAAGACGTTGCTAAAACGGATGGCTTCAATTGGCGTGCGCAGGCACGCTTTTTTCTTTTCTAATCCCAGGCAGCGGCAAAGGAATGGGACAAGTATATTGTCCGCCAAATTGGACAAAATATAGGCGGAGGTGAAAAATATGGCAATTAAGTTAAAGCTTGCCCGGGAATGGCTGGCCGGCAGGCTGACCCGGCTATCCATCCGCTCCGCCGCCAAAGGCCTTCCCTGGAGCAAATCCTTAACCCGCAAGGGAGCACTCCGTCTATCCCTGCTTCTGCTGGCAGCAGTTACCGTGTCGGGAATCTTTTATTTTGCCTACAGCAGCAGACCCATGGGGAGGAGCCTCGTGCCCGGGAAAGACTTTGGGGGACTGGATGCTTTGACAGGGGCCCTCCCTGAACAATGGGAAGGGCAGGGGGCTGGGGAGCCCCCGGTTCCCCTGGAAGGGCCGGTGACAAAGGCGGAGGTAGAAGAACCTGCCCCGGCTGAATCTGCACCTGCCACGGCAGGGCCGGTGGCAGGGGAAGAGGGGAAAGCTGCGGGAGAGGTACCGGTGCTGGCCGTCCAGGAGTTTCCTTCCCTGCCGGGCAACCTGATTAATCCTGTTATCGCCCCGGTAACGGCAGAATTTGGCTGGCGGCAGCATCCAGTCTTCGGCGATTGGCGTTTTCATCCCGGTGTCGATCTGGCTGCCCCCCCGGACACCCCTGTCCAGGCGGTGCTGGCCGGTGTAGTGGCGGACATCTATAAGGATCCCATCCTCGGCCAGGTGATGGTCCTGGCCCATGATTCCAACTGGGAAAGCAGATATGGCCACATCCGGGATATGCGGACGGAAGTGGGCGGCTATGTAGCCCAGGGAGAGGTAATTGCCCTGGTGGAGGAGAGGAACCTATATCCGGAAGCCCATCTCCACTTTGAATTACGCTGGAATGGACAGGCCGTTGACCCCCAAAGGTACCTGCCTGCTCCCTCCCCGCCGGAGCCGGAGGGGTCCGACGACCGTTGAGGCTGTCTCTCCCGGGGAAACCGGCTGCAGGGGCGGGTGATATTATCCCCCTGCCCCTGCATATACATAAACTAAAGTTTGCGAGGGGGGAAAGGGGACCATGAAGGATCATATCTACCAGAGGGTCCTGGAGATAGCGGAGTTTATGGTGACGGTGCAGGCTACAGTACGGCAGGCAGCCACCGCCTTTGGGGTCAGCAAAAGTACAGTCCATAAAGACTTGACGGAACGCCTTCCCATCATTAATCCCCAGTTGGCCGAACGGGTCCGCCATATCCTTGATATAAACAAAGCGGAGCGCCATATCCGGGGGGGAGAAGCTACCCGGAAGAAATATCTGGAACTTAGCTCCTGAAAAAAGAGGAAAGGAAAGGAAAAGGTAGAATAGATTACAGAAAGAAGTGGAAATATGGAGGAAAGGGGTCGAATTAATGCTTCTTCCCATGGATATGGGTATAGACCTGGGGACGGCCAGCGTCCTGGTCTATGTTAAAGGCAAAGGGATAGTCCTGAAGGAACCGACGGTGGTGGCCATTGAAAGGGATACAAAGCGCATGCTGGCAGTGGGGGAGGCAGCCCGCCGGATGATTGGGCGTACTCCGGGAAACATTGTTGCGATTCGTCCCCTGCACAATGGCGTTATTGCCGATTACGATATTACCGAAGGTATGTTGAAGCATTTTATCAGCAAGGTATGCGGCCGTCGCCTCTTTTTGCGACCCCGGATTATGGTCT
This sequence comes from Bacillota bacterium, assembly GCA_012842325.1. GTDB lineage: Bacteria > Bacillota > DTU030 > DTU030 > DTU030 > DTU030. The sequence continues at coordinate 5,201 of DUTA01000111.1, forward strand.
GTGTTCCCTCGGGCGTGACCACGGTGGAGAAGAGGGCCGTGGTGGAAGCCGCCATGCGGGCCGGAGCCCGGAAAACCTATTTGATAGAGGAACCCCTGGCGGCCGCCCTGGGTGCCGGCCTCGATATCAGTGAGCCCAGCGGGAATATGGTGGTGGATGTGGGTGGCGGTACCACCGATATCGCGGTGATGTCCCTGGGCGGGGTGGTACTGAGCCAGTCCCTCCGGGTGGGGGGAGATGATCTCGATGAGAGCATTATCCGGTATGTGAAAAGGGTGTACAACCTTATGATCGGGGAGCGGACGGCCGAGGAAGTAAAGATCAACATTGGGACCGCTGATCCCCTGGGGCGCAGCGAGAGTATTGAAATCAGGGGGCGGGATCTGGTCACGGGCCTGCCCAAGAATATCCGGATAACCTCGGAAGAGACCCTGGAGGCTATGATGGAGCCCCTGGCCAGCATTGTGGATGGAGTGAAGGCCGTTCTGGAGAAAACGCCGCCGGAGCTGGCGTCCGACATCATGGACCGGGGCGTGATGATGACCGGCGGGGGAGCCCTCCTCCATGGCCTGGACAGGCTCCTGGCCCGGGAAACGGGACTTCCCATCCATGTGGCCGAGGACCCTGTTTCCTGCGTTGCCCTGGGTACCGGGAAAGCCCTGGAAAGCATCGAATCCCTCAACCACAAGGGCAATATCAATAGCATCTACCGGGTTGTGAGCAACTGACCCGGACCAGACGGCAAATTGTTTTTCCGGAAAGGAGGTGACGGAAGGGTGATTCGCGGCCTGTATACGTCAGCCAGCGGTATGGCGGCCCAGCTCAAGGCCCAGGATGTCAGTGCCAACAATTTGGCCAATGCCAGTACGGCCGGCTTTAAGAAGGATATCCCAGCCTTTGCTGCCTTTCCCGAATTGTTCCTGTACAGGCTCAACGATGGTGTTACCGGTGCTGTGGGGACAAGCCCCCTCCCGGCTCCTGTCGGCACCCTGGGGACAGGGGTTAATCTGGAAGAGGTGGTGACGGGCTGGAGCCAGGGAGCATTGCAGGAAACCGGCCGGGAGCTGGATTTTGCCCTGGATGGGACAGGCTTTTTTGTCGTGAACACACCCCGGGGACGGCGGTATACGAGAAATGGCAGTTTTAAAGAGGGGCCCGGTGGAGAGCTGGTGACAGCGGCGGGTTATCAGGTAGTGGCCAGGGATGGAGGCGCGGTTTATGCCGGGACGGGGAATTTAGTGGAGCAGCTGCTGGTGGTGGATTTTCCCCCGGGAACAAACCTTACCAAGGAAGGGGACAGCCTCTACAATGCCCCCACCCCGGGCCTGGTTGTCGAGCAACCCCGGATCCTTCAAGGAGCCCTGGAACAGGCCAATGTAAATGTGGTTGCGGCCATGGTGGATATGATCGCCTGCCTGCGGGCCTACGAGGCCAACCAAAAGGCCATCCAGACCCAGGACCAAACCCTAGAGAAGGTTGTCAATGAAGTGGGCCGGATAAGATAGTAGGTGGGGCCGGACTGCTTGGCAGAAGCCCCTCTGCTGCCGAAGGACGGAGGCAGCAGTTGCATAAAGGATAGTTGGTTTGGCTGTGTAGAAGGGAGGAATGGCGTATGATGCGCGCCCTCTGGACCGCTGGTTCCGGGATGCGGGCCCAGCAGTTGAATATAGATGTCATCGCCCATAACCTGGCCAATGTCAATACCACCGGTTTCAAAAAGAGCCGGGTTGAATTTCAGGACCTCCTCTATGAAACCCTGCGGGCAGCGGGGACGGGGGAGGGCATCGGCGGTGCCCCGGTGGGCCTGCAGGTAGGCCATGGGGTCCGCCCGGTGGCAACCCAGCGCTTGTTTAGCCCGGGGAGCCTGCAGGAAACGGGAAATCCCCTGGATGTAGCCATTGAAGGGGTGGGTTTCTTTGCGGTGCTCCTGCCCGACGGTTCCACGGCCTATACCCGGGACGGCAGTTTTAAGCTGGATGCCGACGGCTATCTAGTTACCAGCGACGGCTATTACCTGGTGCCCGAGATTATGATTCCCCCCGAGGCCCAGGATATCAGCATCGGCCCCGATGGAACTATAACCTACCTCCTGGACGGGGAGCGGGAAGAGGGGGATCAGATTACCCTGGTCACCTTCAGCAACCCGGCCGGCCTGGAAGCCATCGGCCGCAACCTCTACCGGGATACCGGTGCGGCGGGAACCATGGAGGAGGGTTTGATCCCCGGAGAGAACTGCGGGACCCTCGCCTCCGGCTACCTGGAAATGGCCAATGTGCAGGTGGTGGAGGAGATGGTGAACATGATTATCGCCCAGCGGGCCTATGAGATCAATGCCAAGGCCATCCAGGCTGCCGACGAGATGCTGGGGATGGCGAATAATCTCCGCCGTTAAGCATATATATAAGGTAGTAGTCTGATCCCGGTGAGCTACCGCTCCGGTGCGAGGTGGCGGACGTGAAGGCACAGTTTATAACCCGGACAGCTGTTCTGGCCGCCATTACTCTGGCCATCCAGGCCCTGGGACTTCCGCCCCAGTGCAGGGGGCCGGCTTTAAATGCCATGCTCCTCTTAAGCACCATTTTTGTCGGGCCGGCCGCCGGCATGTTGATTGGGATCCTGGCCCCGTGGGTGGCCCTGGCCTGGGAACTGATGTCCCCGGTTTTGGCCCCGGCGGTACCCTTTCTGATCCTGGCCAATGTGGCCTATGTGCTCCTCTTTGCCAGGCTCAGCAGTGTAGTGGGCCGGTATGCAGCCCTGCTCGCCGGGGGGATAGGGAAATATGCCATCCTGGCGGGAGGGGTGAATTTTCTCCTCCGCCTTCCTCGGCCCCTGGCCGCCACCCTGGCGACGCCGGAACTCTTTGCGGCCCTGCTGGGCGGGGCCGTCGCCCTGGTCATTGCCCAGCTTTTGGCCAATGTGGTGATAGAACCTGAATTTGTCCTGGGAAGGAAGGTAAGCGACAATGACCGTTAATTGGCCACCTGCCTTGAACCCGGCCGGGGAAGGGAGCAGGCTTACCGCTGCCCCGGGGGTGGACAGGCAGAGGAATGAAGATGAAAAACTCCTGGCAGCCTGCCAGGACTTTGAAGCCATTTTCTGGCAGCAAATCCTGCGGCAGATGCGGCGCAGCATACCAAAAGCCGGCCTTGTGGACGGGGGGACGGGGGAAGAGATCTTCCAGGACTTCCTCGACGGGGAATATGCCCGAATCCTGGCCCGGCAGGGTGCCGGGTCCCTGGCCCGCCTGCTTTATGAACAGCTCCGTTCAGGGGAAGAATAGGGGAGGGGCTGGAAAATATCCGGCCGGCATTATTGCCGGCAGAACTAATATGTATATTTCCCCTAACTTTCTACAGGGACCGCCCCCGATATACAAAGGGAGGGCGGCCATGTTTTTCTGGGAGGGCCGGCTACCGGCCGCCTTTGGCCTCAAATCCTTGGAAGTGGGAGGTTGTTTGGATGTATGGTATGAGGGAGATCCAGGCGGTCCTGCCCCACCGCTATCCCTTCCTCCTGGTGGACCGGATCCTGGAGCTGGAAGTGGGGAAAAGGGCCGTGGGCTTGAAAAATGTGACCGCCAATGAACCCTTTTTCCAGGGGCACTTTCCCGGCCACCCCATCATGCCGGGTGTCCTCATTGTCGAAGCCCTGGCCCAGGTGGCGGCCTTTGCTGTGCTGGGGGTCGAGGGGGCGGGGGATAGGCTGGGCTATTTCACCGGAATTGACAGGTTTCGCTTTCGCCGTCCGGTTATTCCTGGGGATCAGCTCCGGTTGGAGGTGGAGCTTTTGCGGCTCCGCTCCAGCGTGGGCAAGGCCCGGGTCAGGGCCACGGTGGAGGGGGAAGTTGCCGCCGAAGGGGAAATCACCTTTGCCATCGTGGACAGGGAATAGGTTTAAGGCAGGGGACCCAATATTTTGGTCCCCGGCCGAAAGGAAACAGGCCGGCCGTTGCAGAAATTTAGTCTGCAACTGGAGCTGAAGAGGGTTTTAGTTTTGGCCGTGAATGAGGAAATTTTTGTGAGGGAGGTTTCTGTCATGGAACACCGATTGTCAAGAAGGGCGAGGATGATTGGGGATTCCCCGACCCTGGCTATGAACGCCCGGGCCCAGGAAATGCGCCGCCAGGGGATAGACATCATTAGTTTTACCGTCGGCGAGCCGGATTTCGATACCCCTGCCCATATCGGGGAAGCCGGTATTAGAGCCATCAAGGAGGGCTTTACCCGGTACACACCGGCAGCCGGCATTCCGGAACTGCGGCAGGCTGTGGCCAGGAAAATGAAGCGGGACCACGGCCTGGATTACGACATGAACCAGATCATTATTTCTACCGGCGCCAAGCAGGCCCTGGCCAATGCCATCCAGGTATTGGCCGATGATGGCGACGAAGTTATCATCCCTGCCCCTTACTGGGTCAGCTATTCGGAACTGGTCAAATTGGCGGGAGCCAGGCCGGTCATCGTTGACACCCGGGAAGAGGATGGCTTTAAGCTTACCCCCCAACAGCTGGAGGAGCATATTACCAACCGTACCGTGGCCCTGCTCCTCAACAGCCCCAACAACCCGACGGGGGCTGTTTATACCCGGGAGGATCTGGCGGGCCTGGTAGAGGTTTTGAAAAAGCACAGGGGTGTTTATGTTATCTCCGACGAAGTGTACGAAAAGCTTATCTATGACGGCCTGGAATTTGTCAGCATTGCCCAGCTCGATGAAGAGATAAAACACCGGACGGTGGTGGTCAACGGGGTTTCCAAGAGTTACGCCATGACTGGCTGGCGCCTCGGCTATGCGGCTGCCGATCTGGAGATCGCCAAAGCCATGGGCAAGATCCAGAGCCATGTTACCTCGGGAACCAGTTCCATAGCCCAAAAGGCGGCCCTGGAGGCCCTGGAGGGAGATCAGAAACCCCTGGAGGCCATGGTCAAAGAGTTCGCCAAACGGCGGGATTACATGGTAGCAGCCCTCAATGAGATACCGGGTATCAGCTGCATCCGGCCCCAGGGTGCCTTCTATATCTTCACCAATGTTTCTGCCTACTTCGGGCGCACCATCAAAGGAAGGAAGATCACCGACAGCCTCAGTTTCGCCGAAGCCCTGTTGGTCGAAGCCAGGGTAGCTACCGTTCCGGGTATAGCCTTCGGCGCCGATGCTTACATTCGCTTTTCCTATGCCACCTCCATGGAGAACATTGCCGAGGGAGTGAAGCGCCTGGCCGCCTTTGTGGCCCTGGCAGAATAAGCTTTTTCCGGCAGCAAGGCGGGGAATCCCCTGTTGCCGCAAGCCTTTGCCGCTCCCGATGGGACAGGCCGGCGGGAGGCCGGCAGTTGGCCGGAGAAAAGATCCCCCGGCTGGGAACAAGGCAGACACCAGGCAAGGAGTTGAGTAACTGTGGTGCTAACCGGTGCTGATATTTTAATTGGTCGGCTGGAAGAACGGATGGTAGAGAAGGCCCGGATCGTGGAACCGGGAAGAATCAAAGTGGGCGTTGATCTGGGGACGGCCTATCTGGTTGTGACAGTGCTGGATGAAAAGGACCAACCCCTTGCCGGTGCCATGACCTTTGCCCAGGTGGTCAGGGACGGCATTGTCGTCGATTATTGGGGGGCTGTGGAAGGCGTAAGGGCCTTAAAGGAGGAAATAGAGAGGAAAACGGGCTTGCAGCTGCGGCGGGCAGCCACAGCCATTCCCCCCGGTACCGGGGAAGCAACCCACAAGAGCCATGCCTATGTAGTGGAAACGGCAGGGCTGGAAGTAACCGCTGTGGTCGACGAACCCACGGCGGCGAACCGGGTCCTGGGGGTCGATAACGGGGCGGTGGTCGATATCGGCGGGGGTACCACCGGTGTGGCTGTTTTCAGTGGGGGAGAAGTTGTCTATGTAGCCGACGAGCCCACCGGCGGCACCCACATTACCCTGGTCCTGGCGGGACGTTACGGCCTTTCCTTTCTCGAAGCGGAGAAAATGAAGCTGGATCCCGGCAGGAGAAGGGAGGTCCTGGCCGCAGCCGGCCCGGTAATTGAAAAGATGGGCACCATCGTCAGGGAACATCTCCGCCGGGCAGGGACGACGGTGGAGGCCGTTTACCTGGTCGGCGGTACCAGCTGCCTGGAAGGGGTTGAGGATATCATTGCCCGGGTTACGGGACTGCCCGTCTACAAACCGCGGAATCCCCTGCTGGTAACTCCCCTGGGGATTGCCATGTGCTCCCGGCCATAAAAAGCGGAAAAGACTTTTAAAGCTGCTCCCCTTGTGGTAATATATCTAACTAGATTTTCAGTAACGGGGTCATAATCGGGGCGTGGATATTGGGGTAAGGCCTCCTGCAGAGGAAGCATTTCGCTTCCGGCAGGAAAGGAATCAGGATGTCCACGCAGAAGTATACTAGCTAATAGGGAAGCAGTTTGGAGATTACCGAAGGGAGCGGTTGGTAATGAAATGGGGGCGCAATGATCCCTGCCCCTGTGGCAGTGGAAAAAAATATAAAGATTGTTGCCGGGAAAACAGGGTAGCCGATTTTCTCCGGCACAAGTGGCAGCGGCTGGCCCAGGATCTGCAGGATAAACTGTTGAATTATGCCGAAGAGGAACGCTTTATTCCCGACAGCGAAGAGGCCTTTCAGGTCTACCTGGATATTGTCGCAGAAGATCTCTTTGAACCACTGGAAGAGCCGGTCTTTGTTTCCTTTATCGATTGGTTTATCCACGATTATACCCTGCCGTCCCAGGGGAAGAGGCTAATCCAGTGTTATCTGGCGGAAAGGGAAGGGGAATTGGGCCCCATGGAACGGGAGCTCCTCCAGAGCTGGGCCGCATCCCATATTTCCCTCCTCCGGGTCCTGGCCGCCGGTGAGGAGTGGCTGGTCCTGGAGGATCTGCTGGTGGGAGGAGAATACCTGATACAGGAGAGTTACCTGGCCCAGGGGCTGGTCACCGGCTCCCTCCTGCTGGCCCGGCTCATTAAGGTGGGGGATAATTACCAGCTTTCCGGGGCTGCCCTGGAGTTTACCCCCCTGCTCCGGGAGGAAATACTCGCCCTGGTAACCGGTTATTATCAGGTGTGGCAGGAAGATAACAGGGGGAAGGCGTGGAAGGATTTTCTGAAGGAGGAAGGGTATAAAATTCCCGGCCTCATCGCCGCCCTGATGGAGGGGAAGGAGGGTGCTGTTGAACTGTCCATCCCCGCCTTTTCCGGCAGGATTCCCCGGGAGAGGGGCGGGACACCGGAAGGTAGTCAGCAGGTAGGAACCCTCCTCCGGGACCTGGAGCAGTTGGAACTGGAAAGGCGGGACAGGGGGGAAACATCCTTCGATTTTGACCATGTCCGCAGCCTCCTGGGTATGAAGGGGAAAAAAGGCACCAGTCCACGGCTCTTCGATCCATCCTACCGGGAAGTGAGCCGCCTGTTGGCGGAAAACGGGGCCAACAATGGCTGGGTATCTGTTGCCCAGCGGGTCTGGTACGATTTCTGCCAGCAGGCCCGTCCCCAGGTTAAAAAGGCCGGTGCCTGGGCAGCGGCGGTGATTTATACCATGGCCCGCCTCTTTTCCGAGAGGAGTATAACCCAGAAGGATCTGGCCCGCCGCTATAAAGTGGCTCCGGGTACCATCTCCAATCACTACCGGACCATTTGGGAGACCCTGAACCTGGAAAGATTTGACCGGCGTTATACCCGCCAATGATCCTGGAAGAGGTCCTTTTCGGCCCGGCCAGGTCAAGGGGAGAAAGGGGGAGGGTTGGATGGCCCATGCCTATCTGCGGGATAAGGAGGACCTCCTGAACCGGTTGAAGAAAATTGAGGGGCAGATACGGGGCATTCAGCGGATGATTGAAGAAGACCGGTACTGTGTCGATATCCTGACCCAGATCGCCGCCAGTAAACAGGCCCTGAACAAGGTAGGCATTGCCCTTCTGGAGGCCCACACCAGGGGATGTGTTGCCGCCGCCATCCAGCACGGACGTGGGGATGAGAGCATTGAAGAGCTGATGAAGGTTATTTTCCGCTTTCTGGGGTAAGGAGCCCCGGGGAAGAGGAGTCAGGCAAAGTAAAGGGTCTGACTTGGGGGGGATAAACAAGGTGTGCACAAGGTTTCCTTGCCGGCACACTTTTTTTACTACCTTCGCCTTTCCCACCCTTGTCCACCGGCTGCCGGGAAAGGTGGGTGTCATGGCAGTTATAGTCGGGTAGAAGGGGGATATCCTACCAGGGGACTTGCGGCTTTTGGACCCTGGCTAGTTGCAAGGGGGGAGTTATCCCGGTGACGGCCCCTGGGGCGGGGCCGCGGGGAAACATTCCTCAGGAAGGGGGAGGAACTTGCGGCAACCTGAGATCAGGGAAGAGGTCATCGTTGCCCGCAAACTGCTGCTCATGGTCCAGGACGGTTTGGCCCTCAGCCGGGACAGGGATAGCGACTACGGAGTGGTGTTTAAGGACAGTGCCAGGAGACGGTACCACTACAGGGTGGACAAAGCCCTGAAGGACCTGGAAAAGCTGCTGGTGCTAATCCCGACGGAAGTGCAGCGGGTGGCAGACAAATCGGAAAGTACCGTTATAAGGAATTTCCTGACTGACCTGAGCATTGCCCTGAGCAAGGAAAGGGCAGCGGTAGATTTTTTCCGCGAACAGCGCCAGAAGCTGGAAAAAATCATCATGGAATTGCGCCTGCAGGCCCTGGAAGAGGCGGTGTTTGGCGGGGAAAGAGAGGAATTCTAGGGCCCCTGTGGGAGACCCTCTCTTTTCCCTGAAGGGACATTTTTTTTCTGTCAGGCAGGAAAATTAGGTAGGGTGGCAAATATAATTTATTAAGGGAAATGGAACATATCAATGGAACAAGTAGTATGTGACAGTTCTCGGATAAAACTTATTGTGGTATCACAATCCCGGGAAGGGGGAGGAGAAATGGAAAAGGAAAAAATTACCCTGAGTGTGATCAAAGCTGATGTGGGAAGTTATACCGGCCACAGCAAGGTTCATCCTGAGCTTCTGGACATAGCCAGGGCTTCCCTGCAGGAGGCCTGTGAGCAGGGCATCCTCATTGATTATCATGTTGTGGCTGTTGGTGATGACCTGGAATTGATCATGACCCACCAAAAGGGCACCGACAATAGTGAGATTCACAAGCTGGCCTGGGATACCTTTTCCCGCTGTGCCGACAAAGCAAAGGAGTTGAAGCTCTACGGAGCCGGGCAGGACCTTTTGGCCGATGCTTTTTCCGGCAATGTCCGGGGGATGGGGCCCGGCGTGGCGGAGTTGGAGTTTGTTGAGCGGGGCAGTGAGCCGGTAGTTGTCTTTATGGCGGATAAGACAGAGCCGGGGGCCTGGAATTATCCCCTCTTCAAGATGTTTGCCGATCCCTTCAACACCGCCGGCCTGATCATCGACCCGAAAATGCACAAAGGTTTTGTTTTCGAGGTGCACAACCTGAAGGAGAAAAAGAAGATCCTTTTCTCCCTCCCCGAGGATATGTACACCATGCTGACCTTTATCGGGGCGCCCAGTGAGTACTGCATCAAGGCCGTTTACCGCAAGGATGGCGATGGGGAGAGGGTGGCCGTTTCCAGTACAGAAAAACTGGCCTTTGTGGCCGGCCGCTATGTGGGCAAAGATGATCCCGTCTGCATTGTCCGCTGCCAGAGTGGTCTCCCGGCCGTGGGCGAGGTCCTGGAGCCCTTTGCCACACCCCACCTGGTGGCGGGCTGGATGCGGGGTTCCCACTGTGGTCCCCTGATGCCGGTGGGACTGGCGGATGCAATGCCGACCCGCTTTGATGGTCCGCCCCGGGTAGTGGCCCTGGGCTTCCAGCTCAATCACGGCAAGCTGGTCGGTCCCGTCGATTTCTTTGCCGATCGGGCCTTTGACCGGGCCAGGGAGCTGGCCAACCGGCTGGCCGATTACCTGCGCCGTTTGGGGCCCTTTGAACCCCACCGTTTGCCCTCGGAGCAGATGGAATATACCACCCTGCCTGTCCTTTTAAAGGAACTCGATGCCAAGTTTACCGATATTTAGAAAAAATCCCAGCTAGTTCCTCCCTAAAGCGTTGGCACCGCCCTTCGGGGCGGTGCCTTTATTTGGGCGTATAACTCCCGGTCAGATGGAAATAATAACCACCAGGACAGGGTACGTCAAGGGAGGGATATTATGGGCAGGGTGCTGGCAGTCGCTTTAATCTTGGCGGTGGCATCGGCCGGAGTGTTGGCCATTAACCCCCCGGGACGGGAGGTACCCCCGGATGTGCTCCGCCTCCATATCAGGGCTAACAGCGACGCCCCTGAGGATCAAGAAGTGAAAATGGCCGTCCGGGATGCTGTCCTGAAAGTCCTGGACCCGGGGTTGAGGCAGGCAGAGTCAGCCGTGGAAGCCTGCCGGCTGGTAGAAGGACAGCTTGAGGAGATAGGGGAGGCGGCCAGGCAGGAACTGCAGCGCCGGGGCAAGGAGGGGCGCGTTACTGTTAGCCTGGGCCGCACCCACTTTCCAGCCCGGCAGTACAGGGGTATTGCCTTTCCCGCCGGGGAGTACCTGGCCCTGCAGATTTTCCTCGGTGAGGGGACGGGGAGCAATTGGTGGTGCGTTCTTTTCCCGCCCCTCTGTCTGGTGGACGGGACCACGGCAAGGGCGGCCGGGGCGGAGGGGGACCTGGTGGAGGAGGGGGAGGGTTCTGGTGTCACCCCTGCGATCCGCTTTAAAATCGTCGAATGGTTCCAATCCCTGACAGGGAATTAGGTCGGCTTGGCCCGACCTTTTTGCTCTCCCTATGGTATAATAGGGAAAAAAACGGGGAGGTATATCGATGCAGTTTCGGGTGGCACCGGAAATCTTTGCCCAGTTCCCGGAGGTTTGCATTGGCGTTGTGGTTGCCCGGGAGGTGGACAACCGGGGGGAATCTGCCCTGATAAAGGAAATGCTGGCGGCTCAGGTTGAGGCGGCCCACCGGGAACTGGCCGGCGGCGATGTGCGCCAGCATCCTCTCATTGCCCCCTGGCGGGAGGCCTTCCGCAAGCTGGGATATAATCCCAATCGCTTTCCCCCCTCCATCGAGGCCCTGGCCAAAAGGGTGGCCAAGAAGCCCGGCTTACCTTCCATCAACAAGGTGGTGGACCTGGTCAATGCCCTATCCCTCAAGTACATGCTGCCCATGGGGGCCCATGACCTGGATCGGCTCCAGGGGGACATGCAGGTTCGCATGACTGTTGGGGGCGAGGTTTTTACCCCCTTTGGGAGCGAAGAGACCGAAGTGGTGGAGGCCGGAGAGGTGGTCTATGCCGATGATCTTGAGATCCGGACTCGGCGGTGGGTCTGGCGGCAGGGGGAAAAGGCCAAGGTGGTGCCGGAAAGCCGGACCATCTTTTTCCCCATCGACGGCTTTCGCGGCATCAGTGATGGGAAGGTCCTGGCAGCCCGGGACGAATTGGCGGACCTTTTGACCCGGCACCTGGGGGCAGAGACCCGCTGCCTGTGGGTTGATGCTGCTACCCCAGCGGTGGACCTGTTTTAAGCCTATTCAATGGCGGGATTGCTCAAGGTTTCCAGGAAGATCTCCAGCCGGTAATGGGGGTTGTTTTCCCGCTGCCGGATGGCGTCTTCCTCCCAGGCCCGCAGGAGTTCAATGATTTCCTCAATATTATCTGTCTCTGGCAGGATGAGGGTATCGCCCTCATCCTCAATTTTGAGGGCAAGTTTCTGGTTGGCCAGAAAATGGATCAACCTGAATTTGAATTCCATCCCGTGGGAATCGGCATAGCCGATAAAAATGGCTTCCCGCATGGTCCATATCTCCCTTCTGCAATCTTTCTACGTCAAATCTACTATCTCCCCGCCGGTGATGGCAGCCAGCTGGTCCAGGGTGACGGGCAGGGCCGAATGGGGGGTTCCCGCCGCAGCGTAAACCACATGGTACTTGCCGAGGCTGGTGTCGAGGAGGATCCGGACCGGGTTGGCCAGGGCAAAGGGGCAGACTCCCCCCACCGGGTAGCCCGTGACCTTCAACACTTCCTCCGGCGTGGCCAGCCTGGCCTTGCCCCCGGCTACGGCCTTGAGCTTGCCGGCCTTAATTTTCACATCTCCCGCCGCTACCACCATTACATATTCTTCCCCGACGCGAAAGAGCAGGGACTTGGCGATCTGGCCCACCTCAACTCCCAGGGCCCGGGCGGCCAGCTCTGCCGTTGCCGTATCTTTATCCAGGTCAATTACCTTAAGCCCCATACCGAATTGGTCTACATAGGCCTGTACCCGTGCATGGGCATCCATCAGTGCTCAACCTCCTTTGCCATTCCTTTACACTATACCCCAAAAAACCCGGGGTGGCAATCGGGGGCCCTGCTGCCCCTGATGGTTTGGCAGGGCAGGGCCCCCGAGCCTTTTTGGCTGCCGGTGCCGGGGAAATGTTACTTTTTCCGGGGCAGGGCGCCGGAAATGGCCGCCTCGGCAAAGGTTGCCATCCCGGTGAGGAGCTTCAGGGCGGCCTCGACCAGAAACATGGCCAGGGCGGCCCCGGTCCCTTCGCCCAGGCGCATGTCCAGGTGGAGGAGGGGCCTGAGGCCCAGGTATTCCAGCATGATGCTATGCCCAGGTTCTGCCGACAGGTGGGAACAGATCAGGTATTCTTTAGCGGTGGGGCAGAGGCCCACGGCAATGAGGGCGGCGGCGGTGGAGATAAAGCCGTCGGTGATGACCGGAATGCGCCCGGCGGCGGCCCCCAGAATGACCCCGGCCAGGGCGGCGATCTCCAGCCCGCCGACTTTGGCCAGGACATCCAGGGGGTCTGCCGGGTCTGGCCGGTTGACGGCCAGGGCCTTTTCTATAGCCCGGATCTTTACCCTTAGTCCCTCGTCATCCAGCCCCGTCCCGCGGCCGACGACCTGGTCCACCGGCCTGCCGCTGTAGACGGCGATGATGGCTGCGCTGGGGGTGGTGTTGCCAATGCCCATTTCCCCCAGCCCGACCAGGCCGGTCCCCCGGGCAATGCTGTCCTGGACCACTTGGATGCCCACCTCCAGGGCGGCTACGGCCTGCTCCCGGGTCATGGCCGGCCCCGTTGCCATGTTGGCGGTGCCGTAGGCGACTTTGCGCTTCAGGAGGCCGGGCAGGTCGGGTAAATCGGCGGCCACGCCCACATCGACGATGAGCAGTTCACTGCCCACATGGCGGGAGAGGACATTCATGGCTGCCCCGCCCCGGAGGAAATTGAGGACCATTTGGACTGTAACTTCCTGGGGAAAGGCACTGACCCCTTCGGCCACCACGCCGTGATCCCCGGCCATCAGGATGCAGGTTTTCCTGGGCAGGGGGGGACAAACCTGGCCGGTGATGCCTGCTACCTGGCAGGCCAGTTCCTCCAGTAGCCCCAGGCTGCCCGGCGGCTTGGTCAGGCTGTCCAGCCGCTTTTGGGTTTGGGCCATGATCTGCCTGTCCAGGGGTTTGATCTGGGCCAGGGCAGTCTGCAGTTTTTCCATAATACCAGCCTCCTTGGAATGTAGTTTGGTGGCGAAAAGCAATGGGGGATTGTCTCCCGAGAAAAAAGTCCCCAGCCGCAAACGGCTGAGGACTTTGCCATCATCCTCATCATGCTTGGCTCTCCCCGGAGCCGACATGACACAGACCGGCAGGTTTCCTGGCTTCCGGCTCCTGGCTCCCCTGCCCCTTCCCATTTTCCTTACCCCGCAGGACCCCGCAGGGGTGAAAAACAGTGGCTCTTTGCAGGTTTGCTCCCCGGTTACAGTGGCGGGACCGCTGGGGACTTGCACCCCATTCCCTTTTACCCCCGTTCGGGCACCGGCCTGCCCTTATTCAGCTTTAGCCCTATTCTAGCAGGAAAAACCAGGGGGTGTCAAGGAATAGCTCCCGTCCCCTGGAACAAATTACCGTGGTTGCCACGTCTAAACCAGGAGAGGCAGGGAAAGGAAAAAAGGCCTGCGAGGAGAATTATGCCAGGGAAGGGATGAACCAGGAGAGGAGGTAGAGTATGGGGAAGAGGAGAAAGGCAGTAAAACTCTGGTCAGCAGTTCTTGTTCTTTTTCTCCTGCTGGGACTGGCAGTTCCTGCTGCCGCCGGCGACATAATCTATGAAGAAAAGGTGACGGAACCGGTGGGAAGGGGGGTGACCTACCGGCAGACCTGGCGTTTTACCAGGGATGGCTGGCTGCGGGTCCATATCCTGGAGGTTGACCTTACCGCCTCCGGGGTGGCCCTCGACCTTTTGTACAATGCTGAAGGAGTGGCGTTCCCCCGCCCCCTGACGGAACTGGCAGCCCAAAGGGGCGTGGTGGCCGCCATAAACGGCGACTTTTTCTACCAGCAGGGGGCTTACACCGCCCCGGTGGGGCCGATGGTCCAGGAGGGCAGGCTGGTGGCCAGTCCCGGTACCGACAGGACAATGGGGGTTTTTGCCCTCAAAAATAACGGGAGGATAGAAGTGGGACCCTGGCAGGGTGAAGGCTATGTTTACCAGCCCGGCGGGGAACCCTTCCGCCTGGCCGGGGTCAATAAACCGGGTACCGATTATGCCTGGCCCATCCTTTATACAGGGGACTGGGGCAGGATGAGTCCGGCCACACCCCCCGGGGTTGTCACCCTGATCGGGATCGATTCCCGGGTCATCCGGGTTTCCGAAACGGGCGAGCAGGAAATCCCGGAAGGGGGCTTTGCCCTGGTGGCCGGCGGTGCCGCCGCCGATTACTTCCGGACTTTGCGACCCGGCGATCCCATTGAGTTCAGTTATACCACCGTGCCCGACTGGCGCAATTATCTGGCGGCCCTGGGCGGCGGGGGCATTCTCCTTCAGGACGGGAGGATTGTGACCGACGGGCACCAGGTGGAAGGCCGCCATCCCCGCAGCGCTGCTGGGGTCTCGGCAGACGGCAAAACCCTTTACCTGGTAGCCGTCGACGGCCGCCAGGATGAGAGCCGGGGCCTGGAGCAGGGAGAATTGGCTCTGCTCCTCCTGGAACTGGGGGCCTACAATGCCATCAACCTGGACGGGGGTGGTTCCACCACCCTGGTGACCAGGCCCCTGGGCGATCCCCAGCTGGCGGTTAGAAATAAACCGGCGGGGTCCGGCCAGCGGCCTGTTGTCAATGGTCTCGGCATCCTCACCGCCCAGACGCGGGGGCCGGCGGCGGGGCTGGTGCTGTCCGTTGCGGAGAAAAACGTCCTCCTCAATGGAACCCGGAGCCTTAATCTCCGGGCCTATGATGGGGATTACAATCCGGTGCCCCTGCCCGCCGGGGAGCCGGTGTGGGAGGTAGTGCCCGGGGATCTGGGCCGGGTGGAAGCCGGCAGGTTTGTGCCCCGGCGCAGCGGCTCAGGCATGGTCCGGGTGCGGCTGGGGGGCCTGGAAGCGGAGGTTGCTATCCGGGTTATTGGGCCGGCGGTGGAACTGGCTGTGAGCCCGGAGCGGGCAAACCTGGACCCCGGTACCCAGCAGGCCTTTACCGTCGTGGGCATTGATGCCCGGGGCTACCGGGCCCTGGTGGAACCGGAAGACTTAAGCTGGGAAGTTGTAGGTGAGATCGGCACCCTGCAGAAAGGGGTGCTCACAACGGCGGGACATTCCGCTGCCGGGGCTGTCCTGGTCAATCTCGACGGCGTCAGGAGTGGCGCCCCGGTGACCGTGGGCAGGAATGAGCTGCTGCTGGATCAGCTTGCTGCCCCCGGCGGGGTGGATTTTCTCAGCTGGCCCCAGGGGACGCCGGGAAGTATCAGCTTCCAGGCTGCGCCCCAGCCCCTGCCGGCCCGGGAAGGAGCGGTCCTTGCCCTGCGCTATGATTTTACCCCGGTGGAGGCAGCTACCCGGGCGGCCTACGTGGTACTGGGTGAGGGCGGTAAAGGGCTGCCCCCTGGAACCCAATCAATCGGCCTGTGGGTATACGGCAACGGCAGCGGCCACTGGCTGCGGGGACTGATGGCAGACGCCCATGGGCAGGAGTTTCCCATCGATTTTGCCCGCCGGGTCGACTGGGAAGGCTGGCGCTATGTGCGGGCCAGTCTCCCCACCGATAGGACCGGACCCCTGACCTTAAAGAGGGTCTATCTGGCTGAACCCGATACCAGCACCGGCGGGGCAGGAATTATTTATCTGGCCAACCTCACGGCGGAACTGCCCCTGCCCTGGCGGACCGACCTGGTGCCGGCGGCGGTGACCAGGGAGGACCCGGCCCGGCTGCCGGTGGGCGAACCCGTTCCGGCCGGGACCAGGCTTTTGGTCGTGGGCAATATTGGAACCGATGTGGACTGGGAAGCCCTGGCTGCAGCCCTTACAATGGAGAAGGAGCGCCGGGGAGCAGCCTACATCCTGACGACGGGGGCGCTGACGCCGGAAGAAGCAGGGTCCCTCCCCGTCCATACCGGCACCCACCTGCCCACAGCCCTGCAGGGGGAAGATTTTTATTCCCTGCACCTTGCGGCAGGCCGGGGAGGTCTGCGGGAGACCGATTTTTACCAGTGGGAGTTCCTGAAAGGGGAGCTGGCCAGGGTGCCGGCCGGCACCACCCTCTTTGTCCTCCTGGATCGGGCCCCCTTCAAGGGGAATGTTCCTGGCGCCGGCTTTAACAACAGTGCCGAAGCCGCCCTCTTCCGGCAATACCTGACGGCTTTCCAGGAGGAAACCGGTGGGGAGGTCTGGGTCCTGGGTGGCGGGACGCCTGCCGGGACCAACTCCTGGTACCGGCTGGTGGACGGGGTACGCTATTTGGGGCTGCCCGACGTAGCTTCCGCCGCCAGCTTTGACTATCTGCTGGTTACCCTGGGTCCCGCAGGTCCGGTGTACAGCTGGCACCAGGTGGGGAATTGATCCTTCTGCCGGGGGAGATGGGTATGCTCCCTTCTCCCCGGGACAAAAAACCCCGGCCGGCAGGCTGCGGGTAAAGGTGAGCCTGCCGGCC
>DUTA01000135.1 GCA_012842325.1 Bacillota bacterium
CAGGATTATTCTCCCCCTGGTCAAGGCCGTGAAGGCCGGCCTGGATCTTTCCGTCAACCAGCTGGAAGCCCACTATTTGGCGGGAGGCAACGTTGACCGGGTGGTAGATGCCCTGATTGCCGCCCAGCGGGCCGATATACCTTTGACCTTTGAGCGGGCGGCGGCTATTGACCTGGCGGGGCGAAATGTCTTAGAAGCGGTGCAGATGAGTGTCAACCCCAAGGTCATCACCACTCCTGTGATTGCCGCCGTGGCCATGAACGGCATCGAGGTGAAGGCTACGGCCAAGGTGACGGTGCGGGCCAACATTGACCGGCTGGTGGGGGGAGCCGGGGAAGAGACCATTATTGCCCGGGTAGGAGAAGGCATTGTAACAACCATTGGTTCGTCGGCCAGCCATACAGAAGTACTGGAAAACCCCGATTCAATTTCCCAGACGGTCCTGGATAAGGGGCTCGATGCCGGGACAGCCTTCGAGATCCTGTCTATCGACATAGCCGATGTCGATGTGGGGAAAAACATTGGGGCCCAGCTCCAGACCGACCAGGCGGAGGCAGACAAACGCATTGCCCAGGCCAAGGCGGAGGAAAGGAGGGCCATGGCCATCGCCAGGGAGCAGGAGATGAAGGCTGTGGTCCAGGAAATGCGGGCCCGGGTCGTGGAAGCCGAGGCGGAAGTGCCCAGGGCCATTGCCGAGGCCCTGCGGCAGGGTAAGATCGGAGTGCTGGACTATCTGAATTTGAAGAATATCATTGCCGATACCCAAATGCGTCAGTCCATTGCCCAGCTGGAAAAAGGCCCGGAGAAACAAGATGAGTAGGACAGGATGTAAGTTACCGCCAGGAAGGGGATGGTGCCGTGGGCCGCATACTGATTATCTATCTGATACTAGCCCTGGTTTCCAGGGTAATCAGGGGCTTCCAGGAGAGCAAACGATCGGCTCCCAAACGCCGGGAGCCGCAGCCCTATCGGGGAGAAGGGGAGGTTGTCCCGGTACCGGAGAGAGGGAATTATTTTGCGGAAGAAGAGGAAGTGATGGCAGCCGGTTCGGCCTCCGGGCTACCGGGGGAGGGAGAAGGTGTTACCCGGGAATGGTCGGAAGGAGAGCTAGAACCCCGGCGGCGGGAGGAAGGGGAAAGGATACCAGGCCAGCCCCAGCCGCCGCGGACAAGGAGGGTAACCCGGGGTCCCGTCTTCCAAACCGAGGCCTGGGCCCAGGGCGTTATTATGGCCGAGCTTTTGTCACCCCCCCGCTCCCAGAGGCCCTGGCGCCCACCGCTGGGATAGACCTGCAACACCGGAGTCTCCGCCCGCCGGGCTGGAGACTCTTCTTGTATTAAAGGCGGAGGCACAGGCATAGATCTAGGTAAAGGAAGGGCGACCCGAAAGGTAAAGGAGGGGCACAGGTGGGACGGCGGCTCCGGGCCCTGCGCAGTGAACTGGCTGATTTTTTTGAGCTCCCCAAGGACATCCTGCTGGATTTACCCCGGATTACCCTGCAGGGAAACCTGCGCCTGGTTATTGAAAACCACCGGGGTTTGATCCAGTATGAATCCGGCCAGATAAGGGTCTGTTTGGAGAAGGGAGAGTTGGTGATACTGGGGGACGATTTAAGTATTGCCTTAATTTCCCAGGAGGAAATAATCATTGAGGGCCGGCTCCGGGGCTTAGAGTTCCGGGATTAGGGGGTGGGGAGATGCTTGTCCTGCACCTGTGGTATTATCTGACCGGCTATCTTTGTCTGCGGGTGGAGGGGCTTGCCCTAGAAAAATTTGTCAACCTCTGCATAAGCAGGGGTATCTATTTATGGGGGATCCGGCGGGACGAAGGGGGCCTTGTGGCCTGCCTTGGTGTCACCAATTTTCGCCTCCTGCGTCCCATTGCCCGTTCTTCCCGGTGCCGGGTAAAGATTTTGCAAAAGAAGGGCATACCCTTCTACTGGCGGCACCTGCGGGGGCGGCAGGTCCTGATCGGGGGAGCCTTTCTTTTTTTCCTCAGCCTCTATATCCTGGGGTCCTTCCTTTGGACCATTGAGGTTACCGGCATAGTGGATCCGGCCCGGGTGGCACAGATAAGGGCTGAGGTGGAGAGGGAAGGCATCAGGCCGGGGATCTGGAAGGGGAAAATTGATCCGGAAAGGCTTTCCCGCCAGATAATTCTCCATAACCCTGACCTGGCCTGGGTAAATGTGGAGATCCGGGGTACTATGCTGGTGATTGATGCCGTGCCCAAGCAACTGCAAGCCCGGGTGGGGCTGCCCTGCCATCTGGTGGCCAGGGAGGAAGGAGTTATTCAGGATCTTGACCTTCTGGCAGGGGAACCCCTGGTACAGGTGGGGGATACGGTGCAGCGGGGGGAAATACTGATCCGGGGGAGCCTTGGCGGGCGTCCCATTGCCGCCCAGGGCATAGTATGGGCCCTGATCTGGCCCGAGGCCTACGGGGAATGCCTGCGGGAGGAGATTGAACATAGGCGGACGGGTAGTGTCCACCGTGTTCTCATCCTCCGGATAGGGGAGCGGGAATTTCCCCTGCCGGGGGCAGGGGAGGTGCCCTTCCATCTCTATGAAAAGGAGGCAGAGATTAAAAGGCTTATAAGCTGGAGGAATCTCGTCCTCCCTGTCGAAGCAATAATAATCACGTATTATGAAGTGGAAGAAGTGGTCCACCGGCTCTCCGTTGCCGAAGCGGAAGAACGGGCCCGGGCGGCAGCACTGGCAAAGATTAAAAGCCGCCTTTCCCCGGAAGCCCGGATTTTGCAGGAGGAAGTGAAACGAATACCCCAGGGGAGTTTGGAGAAGGTCCTGGTGAAGGTGACCTGCGAGGTCCTGGAGAATATTGCTGAACCCCGGGGTTTTGAGCCAGAAGCACTGGAAAGAGAAAGGGGACAACAGTTTGAGACAAGAGGCGAAAGCCAGACTGGTGGTACAGAACAATGAAGAGGCACTGGCCCTCTTTGGCCAGTTTGACGAGCATCTGAAGCTGCTGGAAAAGGCTTTTCCCGTCAAAATTTTGCCGCGGGGAACCGAACTCACCATCTCCGGCGATGCCGAAAATGTGGACAAGGTTCAGGGAGTGCTCCGGCAGCTCCTTGAAGTGATACAGCAGGGAAATACCATTAGCCTCCAGGATGTCCGTTATACCATCCAGATGGCCAAGGGGGAAGAGAAACTCCAACTGGGGGAATTGTTCCACGACGTTATCATTGTCACCAACAGGGGTAAAGAGATAAAGCCGAAGACCAAGGGCCAGAAGGCATATGTGGATGCCATGCGGCGGGATGATATTGTCTTTGGCATCGGTCCGGCGGGTACCGGCAAGACCTATCTGGCCATGGCCATGGCCGTCCAGGCATTGAAGGCCAAGGAAGTCAACCGGATCATTCTCACCCGTCCGGCGGTGGAGGCGGGGGAAAAACTGGGCTTTCTGCCGGGGGATCTGCAGGAAAAGGTGGATCCGTACCTGCGCCCCCTGTACGATGCCCTGTATGACATCCTGGGCATTGATACCTTTCGGAAATACGTGGAGAGGGGCATTATTGAAGTGGCTCCCCTGGCCTATATGCGGGGCAGAACCCTGGATGATTCCTTTATCCTCCTGGATGAAGCCCAGAATACAACGCCGGAACAAATGAAGATGTTCCTCACCCGCCTGGGGTTTGGCTCTAAAGCTGTCGTTACCGGAGACATTACCCAGATAGATCTGCCCCGGGACCAGTTTTCCGGCCTGGAAGAGGTGCAAGTCATTTTAAAGGATATCCCGGGGATCTCCTTTGTCTATTTGACACAGAAGGATGTGGTCCGGCATGCCCTGGTGCAGAGGGTGATAAAGGCCTATGAAGAATATGAGAAAAGGCGGGAGAAGGCCGGGATAAAACCGGAAATCTATCCCGATAAAAGGACCTTTTCCCAGGACTAGAACAGAGCCGATGGAGGTTGTTTAATTGAGTCCATTATTTGGCCTGCAGAAAAACTGGCAGCAAGCTGCCAGGGGAGGGTTCTTCTCTTCCTTCCCCTTTCGCCGTTGGCTCCTGGCTGCCCTTGTTTTTTTTGTTATAACGGGCATCCTGGCCATGGACTTTTACAAAGTCGAGGAGCTCAAGGTGGGTATGCCCAGCCCCGCCGATTACCGGGCTCCCCGGACTGTGGACTATATAGATGAAGAAAAGACGGAAGAGCTCAGGGAAACGGCCGCCCGGCTGGTTGAACCTGTTTACGATCCGGATTTGGCCGTCAATAATGAAGTGTTGGCGGAGTTGGGCCAGGCCTTTGTCACCATAAGGGAAATACGTTCCCAGCTGGACCTGGCGGAAGGGGAAAAAAGGGAACGGCTGAAGCAGGAACTGCCTTTTGTTTTGTCCGAGTCCGACCTGGATACCCTCCTGGTCCTCGATGAAAGGAAACTGGACTCCCTGGAAGAAACAGCCCTGGAAATGGTAACGTCTGCCCTGCAGGGGGGCATTAGGGAACACCAGCTGGAAGAAGAGCGGGAGTGGTTGCGGACCGAGGGGGAGAACCTGTCCCTGCCGGAAAGTGAAACACAGCTTTTAAATGCCATTACAACCCAGGTCATCCGCCCCAACCTGGTCTTCAATGAGGCGGAGACGGAACGGCGGCGCACCCGGGCCCGGATGAATGTTCAACCGGTAATACGCACTATTGTGCAGGATTATCCCATCGTCAGGGAAGGGGAACTGCTTACCCCCGAGCATTTAGAACAGCTGGAAGCCCTGGGACTGCTGCAAAAGGCGGAGAACCTCTGGGCCAAGGTTTTTGGCCTGGCCCTCCTGGTACTGGCCATGATGGCCCTGGGCTTCATCTACATGTATTTGTTTGAAAGGGAAATCTGGCGGAACGACAGTTTGCTGGCCCTGCTGGGTTTGCTTGTCATTGTCAACCTGCTTTTGGCCAAGCTTCTGGCCCTCATCCCCAATCCCCTCTTTGGCTATTTGATCCCCGTGGCGGCCGGTTCTATGCTGGTGGTCATCCTCCTCAACAATCATCTGGCCATTCTCTTCACGATATTTATGGCCGTACTCGTCGGCCTTATTGTGGGAGGAGAATTGGGCTACGTCCTGGTGGCTCTGGTCGGCGGTCTGGTGGGGACCTTCAGCGTTTCCCGCTTGCATCAGCGTTCCCAGCTCACCAGGGCGGGCCTTGTGGTTGCCGGCGCCAACCTGGTTACCGTTGTCGGTCAGGGTCTCTTTACTCTGCGTCCCTGGCAGGAGGTATCCCTGGGAGCTGCCCTGGGCATAATAAACGGCGTCCTGGCTGCCATTTTGACCATCGGTTTGTTGCCCTACCTGGAAAATAGCTTTAACCTGACGACGGCGATTAAACTCTTGGAGATCTCCAATCCCAATCATCCCCTGTTGAAAAGACTCCTTTTGGAGGCACCGGGGACCTATCATCACAGCATCATGGTGGGCAATTTGGGAGAAGCGGCGGCCGAGGCTCTGGGAGCCGATGCCCTTTTAGTCCGGGCCGGTGCCTATTACCACGATGTGGGAAAACTGAAACGACCCTATTTCTTTATTGAAAACCAGGTATTGAAGGATAATCCCCATGACAAAATATCGCCGAACCTCAGTGCCCAAATTATTATTTCCCACGTTAAAGATGGGCTGGACATGGCCCAGAAGCATCGCCTGCCCCGGGTCATTCAGGATATAATTGCCCAGCACCACGGCACCTGCCTGACCGGCTTTTTCTATCACCGGGCCCTGGAAGCTGCCGGGGACCAGCAGGTGGCAGAGGAAGATTACCGTTACCCCGGCCCCAAACCCCAGACCAGGGAAGCGGCCATAGTCATGCTGGCGGATACCGTCGAGGCGGCAGTTCGTTCCCTGACCAGTCCAACCCCGAACCGGCTTGAGGGCATGGTCCACAAGCTGATTAAGGAGCGCCTTCATGCCGGCCAGCTGGATGAGTGTGATCTGACCTTCCGGGATCTAAATGTCATTGCCCAGTCCTTTGTCCAGGTATTGACGGGAATCTTTCATACCAGAATCGAGTATCCCGACCAGGTAGAGAAGGTGTTGGAAGGAGAAAGGGAAAATGGAAATCCTGATTCAGAACAGGCAGAGTAAGATCGAGTGCCCGGCAGAATTGGAAAAACTATTGGAACAGGCCGTGGAGGAGGTTTTAAAAAGCGAGGGGTATCCTCTGGAGGCGGAGGTGGGCATTGCCCTGGTTGATGACGAGGCGATTAGAAAATATAATAAAATTTACAGGGGAATTGACAGTCCCACCGACGTCCTCTCCTTTCCCCAGTGGGAAGGGGACGGCCCCTATGCAACCCCGGCGGGAGAATACCTGTTGGGCGATATTTTAATCAGCCTGGAGAGGGCAGCCCTGCAGGCGGAGGAATATGGCCACAGCCTGACCAGGGAAGTGACCTATTTGGTTGTCCATGGCCTCTATCATCTCCTGGGCTACGACCATGAAACACCGGAACAGAAGGAAGCAATGCGGGCCCGGGAGGAAATGACACTTGCCAGGCTGGGATTGGAGCGAAAGTCATGGGAATAAAGGGGGTATGCCGGAGCTTTTCTTATGCCCTGGAGGGGCTCCGCTATGCCTACCGGACCCAGCGAAACATTCGGATCCATACTGCCGTGGCAGCAGCAACCCTGGCCGCTGCCTGGGCCGGCAAATTCTCCCGGGGAGAAATAATCCTGCTCCTGTTGACCATTACCCTGGTGGTGGGAGCCGAGCTGGTGAATACGGCCATTGAAGTGACGGTCGATCTTATTACCCCGGAGTACAACCGGCTGGCCCGGGTGGCCAAAAATGTGGCGGCAGCAGCCGTACTGGTCACAGCCGGCAATGCGGTCCTCGTCGGCATCCTGCTCTTTGGCCCCCGGTTGCTGACAATTGTCCAAGCCCTCTGGCATTAGCCCCCGGAAGGTGTTGGCGCGGGGTATTGTGCATATAGCAGGAATTTTGCAAATAGAATTATCAGGGGCAGGAAAAAAGGCAGACATGGAGAATCCTTTTTTATAAGATTTTAGCTGAAAGGGCAGGTGGTCTTGGGGAAGCTAACATGGATTGAAAAATGAGAAGCAGCGAAATGATTGTGTTTATTCTGCCTCTTTATTGGTTTATCGGCAACTGTATCTTCCGGGTGGTACCTGGTCTTGTAAAGGGGGTGATAGGGGAAGGGTAGTCGGGGATGTTCAGCATGCTGGTCCAGTAAAGGAAGGATTATGAAAAGGGGGTTTAGAGGTTGTTGAAGTTAAATCGTGTTGCCGCTGTCTTGCTGGTATTGGTTTTGGTCAGTGCTCTGGTTGCCGGTTGTGGTCCTGCTGCGACCCCTGGAGAAGGGGAAGGGGAAGGCGGTGGCGGAGCTGCTGAAACGGTGTTCATTTCCATTGCCACCGGCGGTACCGGCGGGACCTATTATCCTCTCGGCGGGGCTATGGCCAAGATCTTCAATGAGAACATCCCGGGCGTGAATGCCAACGCCGAAGCAACGGGTGCTTCCATTGCCAATATCCAGCTCATTGAAGATGGCGATGCCCAGTTGGCCCTGATTCAGAATGACATTTCCTATTACGCCTACGAAGGTATTGAAATGTACAGTGACAAGGGCAAGCAGGAAAGGATCCGGGGAATGGCCTGCGTTTATCCCGAAACGATTCAGATTGTTGCCCACGGTAAGTCGGGGATCAATTCCATTGAAGACATGGTTGGGAAAAAGATCGCCGTCGGCGACGTGGGCAGTGGGACCGAAGCCAACGCCCGTCAGATCCTGGAAGCCCATGGGATTACCTACGATGACATCACTGTCGACTATCTCTCCTTCGCCGAGGCGGCCGATAACCTGCGGGACGGCCATATCGATGCCGCCTTCATCACTGCCGGCTTCCCCACCAGCGCCATTACTGAGATTGCCCTGACCAGCGATGTGAAGCTGGTGCCCATCGCCGATGACAAGGTGGAAGCCATTAAGGCCAAGTACCCCTACTACACCGACGTGGTCATTCCGGCGGGTACCTACAACAACCAGGATGAAGATGTCAAGACGGTGGCCGTGATGGCCATGCTGGTTGTGCCCGAAGATCTTGATGAGGAACTGGTCTACAACATGACCAAGGCTCTCTTTGAGAACCTGGATGACCTGAAGGCGGCCCACGACCGGGGCGGCGACCTGAGCCTGGAAACAGCCCTCAACGGGATGTCCCTACCCGTCCATCCAGGTGCGCAGAGATACTATGATGAGGTGAAGTAAGGGAGGTGCCGGGCATTGGGGTTTCCCCAATGCCCGGATATTGTGAAAAGGTTCGTTTTCCTTCTGGCTTTGCTTCTCAGCTGTGCCTATTTGTTCCAGCCGGTGACCTATCTTCTGGTAAGCGAGGCGGAAGGGGGAAAAATTTTAGTGGCCCAACCGCTGGGGGCGGGGGAGGAGTTTTTCCTTATCTACACCCATTCGGTTCATAAATCCCCGGTGGTGGAGGTTTTTGCCGCGGAACCAGGGCTGGGACTCGTCCTGAAAAAAACGGGTTTCCGCGATTACGGGGTGGGTATTCCCTACTCCACACCATATGATTTCAAACTGGGTGAGGATGGTTTTTTCTGGATTGAAAATATCGACGAACCTCTGGGGAGCTTTACCCTGCGGGTACAGGAGATTCCCAATCAGCGCTTGGTTATCGGCGGAAGGGAAATAAACCTGCTGGACAAGACCCGATCGGGAACCCTGGTACGGGTTGAACTTGTTTCTGGCGCACGGTTGAAAATGTGGCTAAAGGAGAGAGGGTTTAATGGTAAATGAGAAAAAGGAAGAAGTGAAGGTTGAAGAACTTCTGCAGAAGTATGACCTTGAAGCTTCTCGCCTGCGCAGTCCCGTCGGGATTGCGGCCACCCTAATCTTTATCATTGCCGTGGCGATGTCTGTCTTTCACCTTTATACGGCGGGGTTCGGGATACTGCAGGCAATGAAACAGCGGGCTGTCCACCTCAGTTTCGCTTTTCTCCTGGTTTTCCTCC
Source organism: Bacillota bacterium (assembly GCA_012842325.1). Classification (GTDB taxonomy): domain Bacteria; phylum Bacillota; class DTU030; order DTU030; family DTU030; genus DTU030. The sequence continues at coordinate 8,990 of DUTA01000135.1, forward strand.
TCTATCCCATGACCCAGAAGGGGGATAAGAGCAGGATACCCTTTTATGATTACCTGCTGGCCTTACTTGGTGTATCAGTGGGCGTCTATATCCTGGCCAATTATGATCAATTGGTGCTGCGGGCCGGCGCTCCGACCCAGATGGACCTGGTGATGGGCTTTCTGGCCATTTTGCTGGTCCTGGAGGCAACTCGCCGCTCCATCGGCCCGGAATTGCCGACTGTTGCCATCATCTTCCTCATCTATGCCTATTTGGGTCCCTATATGCCGGGGCTCCTTGCCCACAAGGGATATGACCTGAAACGGATCATCTATCAAACCTACCTGACCACGGAAGGAATTTTCGGCACGCCCCTGGGTGTTTCCTCGACCTATGTCTTTCTCTTCATTCTCTTCGGTGCTTTCCTTGAAAAGACCGGGGTGGGACGGTTCTTTATTGACCTGGCCTTTGCCCTGACGGGACACATGCGCGGCGGTCCCGCCAAGACGGCCGTGGTGGCCAGCGGTTTGATGGGTTCCATTTCCGGGAGTTCCGTCGCCAATACTGTTACTACCGGAACCTTTACCATACCTCTCATGAAAAGTGTTGGCTATAAACCCCATTTTGCCGGGGCCGTGGAGGCGGCCGCTTCGACGGGAGGCCAGATCATGCCGCCGGTTATGGGGGCAGCGGCCTTTATTATGGCTGAGTTTACCGGCATCCCTTATGTTAAGATTATTATTTCCGCAGCTATTCCGGCCATCCTCTATTATTTGGCCGTGGGGACCATGGTCCACCTGGAAGCCTGCAAGCTGGGATTGAAGGGGCTACCCCGGAGTGCATTGCCCTCGATCCGGGAGCTAAGCGTAAGGTTTTACCTGCTCCTGCCCGTTGTCTTTATTATATACTTCCTGGTCAGGGGCTTTACCCCTCTCAAGGCTGCCTACTGGGGGATTGTCGGTACAGTTATAATTGGTGTCATCGATCTTGTTATTCAATATCTGCAGCACCACAGCGACCGGATTGATATCCAGGAATATGCCAGGGCCATGATCCAGGCCCTGGCCGAGGGGGCCAAGGGTTCGGTGTCCGTTGCCATGGCCTGTGCAACGGCCGGGATTGTTGTGGGTGTGGTGACTCTGACGGGGCTGGGGCTGAAGGTGGCCACCATAATTATTGCCCTGGCCAGGGGTAACCTGCTCCTGACCCTGTTCTTTACTATGGTCGCCTCGATTATTCTGGGTATGGGGCTGCCCACAACGGCCAAGTATATTGTCCTGGCCACCATGGCGGCGCCGGCCTTAACCCAGCTGGGTGTACCGGTAATGGCAGCCCATCTCTTTATCCTGTATTTCGGGATTGTTGCCGACGTTACCCCTCCGGTGGCCCTGGCGGCCTACGCCGGGGCGGGAATTGCCGGGGCCAATGCCATGCAAACGGGGGTTACGGCCCTCAAGTTGGCCATGGGAGGTTTCCTGATCCCCTATATCTTTGCCCTGTCCCCCGATTTGCTCCTTATTAATACAACGCCCGTCGATGCAGTCGTTGCCGTCATCAGTGCCTGTATTGGTGTCGTGGCCCTGTCTGCTTCCATCGAGAATTTTCTCCTTACCCACTGCCGGTTCTATGAACGGATTCTCCTCTTTGTGGCTGCCCTGGCCTTGATTAAACCGGGACTGGCCACCGATGCCTTCGGTATTGTGGTTCTCGGTGTAATAACCGTCCTGCAGCACCTGCGGCGGCAAAGGGAAGGGCAGTCTGAGGCATCGGTATGATATAGGGCTCTGGAGGATAATGTTATTTAAATCCCGATCTCCGGGATTGGATGACAAAAAATGGAAGGGCCGGCCGTTTTAATACGGCCGGCTTGTCTTTTGGCGGCGGCCGGGGAGAACATTGTATTTGCCCCGGCCCTATGATATAATTTTTTGTGTAAGATTTGTAAAAAAATGCAGGCGGGGGCGAAACCGGTTACCATTTTGCAACGAAGAGGTGCGTATTTTGGTAAAGGCACAGCTGCAGGAACAAGGATCATTTCCCAGGTTAATACTAATTGCAATTATTTTTCTATTTATAGTCAACACTGCTGTCATTGCCCTGGCTGTGGGTTTACTGGATCTCCCGGGGGAACTGAGTCCCCGTGAACAGGCCCGGCAGGGGGCCCTTTTTATCTGTGATTATGTCCAGGAGCAGGCGGAAAATGCCGGTGTGGCGGCCAAGCCGGCAGTGCGGGAGGTTTTGGCCAGGTTCCGCTTTGAGGTTGAACAGGCCACCCGCCGGGAGGAAATTGCCCAGCTGGTCTTAAAATACGGGCGGGAAGCCCAGGATATTATCCTGCGGGAACAGGAAAACCAGCGCCGGGAACTGGCCCTGGCCCTGGTGCGGCAGGACCCTCAGCTCCAGGAAATGCTGGGGGAAGGCAAAATCACCATCAGCTGGCAGGAGGAAACGGGGATTGTCATTCAAGATCCGGCCAATTTGCTGTCCCCGGAGACCCGGGAAAAGATCCGCCAGCATGAAGGTATCCAGGGCCTTTCCCAGATGGTGGAGATCCAGGTCGTGGACGGAAAAGCCGAACTGGTAACCCCCATCTCTATGCTGGAAAGCTTAAAAAGATTGGAGCATGAGGTGGATTCCCTGCGCCTGCAGTTGCAGGAGAGCAGAATAGCCGCCGGTACCGAACCGATGACGGGAGCGGGTATTGTGCTCCGGCTGTATGACGCTGAAATGGGAACGGGCGCAGAGCAGATCGTCCATGATTTTGATATCAGGGATATTGTGAATGAGCTTTTTGCCGCCGGGGCGGCCGGAATTGCCGTCAATGACCAGAGGCTGGTGGCCACCTCCTCTATCCGCTGTGCCGGTCCCGTCATTCTGGTAAATCATAAACCTATTGCCGTCAATCCGGTGACCATCAGGGCCATCGGGGATCCGGAAGTTTTAACCAGCAGTCTTGACCTGATCCGGGCTGAGTATGAATTCTCGGGGATCAGATTTGAGGTGGAACCGGAGGAGAAGATAACCCTGCCGGCCTATGACCCGAAATAGGAGAGAAAAGGGGAGGGGAGAAATGTGGATTGGGCCAGGGCGAAGAAGGTTATCCCTTTTCTTTTGGTGTTGATCTTCCTGTTATCCTTGGGCCTCACCGGCTGCAGGAAGGGTGGAGAAGAGGCGGAGAACCCGCCCGCGGAGGAAGAACCGCTGGAGGAACAGGAACCGGAACCGACGGGTTTTCTCGCCCCTTTAACCGGCGAACTGGTAGAAGAGGAAGAACTGACGAAACGCAGACCCGTTGCGGTAATGATCGACAACGATCCTACCTTTGGCGCCCATTCCGGTCTGGACAAGGCGGCCTGGGTTTTTGAAATGCCGGTAGAGGGCGGCATCACCCGTTTCCTGGCCGTTTACCAGCATCGGGATGCCCCCGTGCTGGGGCCAGTGCGCAGCACCCGGCCTTATTTTTTGGACCGGGCCATGGAGTTTCAGGCTGCCGTCAGCCATGCCGGCTACAGCCCCCAGGCCAAGGAGGATATTTCCCGCCTGGGCATCATCTCCCTCAATGAATTTGCCCTATCCCACCTGTACTGGCGCACCCAGGACAAAAAGATGCCCCACAACCTGTACACCAACACAGAAGGCCTCTTTGCCGAGCTAAAGGAGCGGGGCTTGGATAAAATTACTCCCACCTGGGAGATCAGCTTTTTCCCGGAGGCAGACCCGGAGGCTGTTCCGGGAGAACCTGCCACGAAAATTAGAATCCATTATCATACAGGGGTGGTAGAATACCGCTACAGTCCCCTCCATGGGGCTTACAAGCGTTATTTTCGGGGCCAGCCCCATGAAGATGCCGAAACGGGAGAGCAGCTTCTGGTTACCAATTTAATTCTGCAACACATGGAAAGGCCCCGGGTACTGGACAGCGAGGGCCGGCTGGAGTTGAAGACCGTCGGCACCGGGTCGGCCAGGGTCTTCCAGTTGGGCAAGAACTATGAGGCGGTCTGGGAAAAGAAGGGCCGGGAGGGCTGGACCCGCTTTGCTGAACCCGGGGGAAGCATCATCAAGCTGGTGCCGGGAAATACCTGGGTTCAGGTGGTGCCCGAGGGAACCAGGCTGGAGATAGAATGACCGGAGGGAGCCCTGGGAAACATTGGCCGGAAAAGATGTGGCTATGCTGTTAACTGAAGACAGGATCCAGCGGCTGCTGGCAGCGGCCCGGGAGGCCCGGGAAAGGGCCTATGCCCCCTATTCCCATTTCCCGGTGGGAGCGGCCCTGGAGACAGCTTGCGGGCGCATTTTTCGCGGCTGCAATATCGAGAATGCCGCCTACGGGGCCAGCATGTGTGCCGAACGGGTAGCCCTTTTCAAAGCGGTCTCGGAAGGGTTTTCTGATTTTACCGCCCTGGCCCTGGTCACGGCAGGGCCCAAAATCCCTTCTCCCTGCGGGGAATGCCGCCAGGTTTTGTCTGAATTTGCCCCCCAGATGCCCGTGATTATGGCCAATACGGCCGGGGAATACCAGATAGGGACCGTGGCCCAATTGCTTCCCGCTGCCTTTAGCGGGGAAAACCTGAAAGGTTTGGGTGACCAAACATGATGGGAGAAAGTACATATAAATCCGGCTTTGTAGCCCTGGTGGGCAGGCCCAATGTGGGCAAATCGACCCTCCTCAACCGGATGGTTGGGGAGAAGGTGGCCATCACCGCCACCAAACCCCAGACCACCAGAAACCGGATTACCGGTATCCATACCACAGAACGGGCCCAGATTATTTTCCTGGACACCCCGGGGATCCACAAGCCCAAACATAAATTGGGTCAGCATATGGTCAAGGTTGCGGAAAGTGCCCTGGAAGAGGTCGACCTGATCCTCTTTGTTGTCGACAGCACGGCCCCCCCGGGCGGGGGAGACCGGTATATAGCCGGCTATTTCCCTGCCCGCAAAACCCCCGTTTTTTTGGTTTTAAACAAGATTGATCTCCTTGCGCCGACAGAGGTGGCCAGGGTCCAGGAGGAATACCGTGAACTGCATTCCTTCGCTGAAATCATACCCGTATCGGCGGTCACAGGGGATAACCTGGCCCTGCTGGAGGACCGGATCATCGACTATCTACCGGAAGGACCCCCCTATTACCCAGCCGATATGATCACCGACCAACCGGAGCGGTTTATTGTGGCGGAGCTGATCCGGGAAAAGGTCCTCCATTTAACCCGGGATGAAGTGCCCCACTCCATCGCCGTCGAGGTCGAGGAAATGCAGGAGCGGGAGGAGAAAAACCTGATCCTGATCCGGGCCAATATTTATGTGGAGCGGGAGTCCCAAAAAGGCATCCTCATCGGCCGGGGCGGGCGGATGTTGAAGGAGATCGGGCAGCTGTCCCGGGCCGATATAGAAGGCCTGCTGGGCTGTCAGGTTTATCTGGAGCTGTGGGTTAAGGTGAGGAAAGACTGGCGGGATTCAGCAGAAGCACTGCGCAATTTTAGCTATGACAAGCAGGATTATTCCTAGTTGAACCAAAAAGCGCCAGCATACCTGCCGGTGGTCGGGGACACCCTAGCGGAAGAGGGAGGGTGGTGTCTTTGCAGGAGTCCCATGAAGTCCTGTGGCGTCTCTTTGCAGCCACTGGCCAGATCGGGGCCTATCTGCTCTACAGGGAGCTTCTCAACGACAGCGACAACGGGGGGGATAGTGGGGAAGAGAGGAACCAATACTCTTGAGGAGGGGAAATTCATGCCCCTTTATCGGTTGGAGGCGGTGGTTTTATACCACCGCTATCTTGGGGAGGCAGATAAAATTGTAACCCTTTATTCCCGGGAAAAGGGGAAGGTCCGGGCTGTGGCCCGGGGTGCCCGGCGGCCCCGCAATCGTCTCCTGGCGGGAACCCAGCCCTACAGCCATGCCGACTTTCTCCTTTTTTCCGGCAGTGGTTTGGACACCATCAGCCAGTGTGAGCTGAAGGAATCATTTTACTCCCTGCGGGAGGACCTGCACCGCATGGCGGCCGCCGCCTATGTGGCGGAACTCTATGATCTCTTAATTGAAGAAGGGGAAAAAAATGAAGGGCTTTTTTTCTTGCTTTTGAGCACCCTGCACTTGCTGGCCGACGGGGAAGAGATTGAACTGACGTTGCGCTATTTTGAGCTGCGCTTCCTCTCCCTGCTGGGCTATCAGCCCCAGCTTTCCCAGTGTGTGCACTGCGGCGGCCCTCTCCGGGAGGGGCCCCTCCGGTTCAGCGGCCAACTGGGGGGTGTCCTTTGTCCCGACTGCTGGGGACAGGACGGGCGGGCCCTTTACCTGAGCCGGGGGACCCTTGAGCTGCTGAAGCGTTTTTTGACTGTCACTCCCCGAACCTTGCGGGTGCTGGGGGCTGCTCCGGCGATGCGCCGGGAACTGGAAACAGTCCTCAAGGCCTGTCTGGAATACCGCCTGCCCCGGGAGTTAAAATCACGGCGTTTCCTGGCTCTGGTCCAGGGGGAAGGCCCTTAGCTGTGGGATTGACAAGGAATAGTAATTCTGTTACAGTAAAAGAAAATTTATCCCTTCCTTGCCGATGAGGGAGAGGAGTAACCGGTAGGTACTGCCTTTTCAGAGAGCAGGGTGCCCCGGACAATCCGGTGGAGCTGGAAGCCCTGTACTGGCGGGCCGGCGAAGGGCGCTCCTGAAGGCAATTGTAATGAAGGGGGTCGGTACCATGCCGGCCAAGCAGGGTGGAACCGCGGGAAAGACTCTCGTCCCTGCAATATGCTGCATTGCAGGAGGTGAGGGTTTTTTAATGTCGTGCTGTGGAAATATATAGTTGTCGGCAACCCGAAAGGATAACCTACCTGGAAAGTGAGGAGGGAGGAAGAAGTGAATCTACAGGATATTATCCTGAAATTGCAGAACTACTGGGCTGGACAGAACTGTATTATACAGCAGCCCTATGATGTGGAGAAGGGGGCTGGAACCATGAATCCGGCCACCTTCCTCAGGGCCCTGGGACCTGAGCCCTGGAATGTGGCCTATGTGGAACCTTCCCGGCGTCCTACCGACGGCCGCTATGGTGAGAATCCCAACCGCCTGTACCAGCACCACCAATACCAGGTGATTATGAAACCATCCCCCGACAATATCCAGGAGCTGTACCTGGAAAGCCTCTACCACCTGGGGATCGACCCCCTGGAACATGATATTCGCTTTGTCGAGGATAACTGGGAATCCCCTACCCTCGGAGCCTGGGGCCTGGGCTGGGAAGTTTGGCTTGATGGGATGGAAATTACCCAGTTCACCTACTTTCAACAGGTGGGGGGCTTCGACGCCAGGCCGGTCTCCGTCGAGTTGACCTACGGCCTGGAAAGGATCGCCATGTTCCTGCAGAAGAAGGATAATGTCTTTGATGTAATTTGGGTCGATGGGATTACATACGGTGATATCTTCCACCGCTTTGAAGTGGAACATTCCCACTATAACTTTACCGAATCCCATATTCCCACCCTGCTGCAGCTCTTTGACATCTATGAAGCAGAGGCCAGGCGATTGCTGGACAAGGAATTGATCCTGCCGGCCTACGACTATATCCTCAAATGCTCCCATGTCTTCAACCTCCTTGATGCCCGGGGAGCAATCAGTGTTACGGAACGGACGGGATACATCCACCGGGTCCGGAATTTGGCCCGGGATTGTGCCCAGGGATATTTGAAACAGAGGGAAGCATTGGGCTTTCCGCTCTTGGCGAAAGGGGAGGTGTAAATTATGCCCAGGGATTTACTGCTGGAAGTGGGAACAGAAGAGATACCCGCCCGCTTTATGCCTGCTGCTCTGGAACAATTGGAAGCAAAGGCTCGGGAAAGGCTGGCGGAGGCCAGGTTGAACTTTTCGACGGTAAAGGCTGCCGGGACTCCCAGGCGATTGGTGCTCTATGTTCGCGATTTGGCAGACAGGGCAACGGATTTAGAGGTGGAGATCAAGGGACCGCCGAAAAAGGTGGCCTTCGATGCCGAAGGTAAGCCCACCAGGGCCGCCCTGGGCTTTGCCCGCAACCAGGGCATAGAAGTTTCGGAATTGGTGGTCAAGGAAATAGAGGGCGGCGAGTATGTCTTTGCCTCTGTGCGCGATGAGGGTCGACCGGCGGAAGAGATCCTGCCCCAGTTACTGCCGGATCTTATCCTGAGTCTCACCTTCCCCAAGACCATGCGGTGGGGCAGTGGCGATCTGCGCTTTGTCCGGCCCATCCACTGGCTGCTGGCCCTCCTGGGAGATGAGGTGATCCCCTTTTCCCTGGCCGGGATAAAGGCGGGGCGGGAAACTTACGGTCATCGTTTCTTGAGCAAGGGGCCCATCAGCATTGCCGAACCGGGGGAATACTATGAAAAACTCCGGGAACATTACGTAATTGTCGATCCCGAAGAAAGGAAACAGATGATCAGGGAGCAGTGTGAAGAGTTAGCCAGGCAGCACGGGGGAAAGGTCCTGTGGGATGAGGAACTGTTGGAAGAGGTCATTTACCTGGTGGAATATCCCACGGCCCTGGTGGGGTCCTTCAAGGATGAGTACCTGGACCTGCCCATGGAAGTGGTAATAACTCCCATGAAGGAACACCAGCGGTATTTTCCCCTCACCGATTTGGCAGGGGAGCTGCTGCCCCTCTTCATTACCGTACGGAATGGCACGGCCGAGAATTTGGATATTGTCCGGGAGGGAAACGAGAAGGTGCTTCAGGCCCGCCTGGCCGATGCCAAATTCTTCTACGAGGAAGACCAGAAAATTCCCCTGGCCGACCGGGTGGAAAAGCTCAAGAATATTGTTTTCCTGGAAGGCCTGGGGACCATCTACGACAAAGTGGAACGGGTCCGGGAACTGGCCCGCTTCATTGTCGAAGCTTTGGGCCTGGAGGAACCGGTGCGGTCTCTGGTGGACCGGACAGTCCTGCTGTCCAAGGCGGATCTGACAACCAACATGGTCTACGAATTTGATGAGCTCCAGGGAATCATGGGCCGGGAATACGCCCTCCTCAGCGGTGAGAACCCCGTGGTGGCCCAGGGCATTTACGAACACTACCTGCCCCGCTTTGCCGGGGATGAGCTGCCCCAGACAATGGTGGGGAACATTGTCAGCATTGCCGATAAATTGGACAGCATCTGCGGCTGTTTTGGGATCGGCATTACCCCCACCGGTTCTGCCGACCCCTATGCCCTGCGGCGGCAGGCCTACGGGATCGTCAACATTTTACTCACTGCCGATTTAAACCTGGAACTGTCCACCCTGGTAGAATATACCTTGAACCTTTACCGGCGGCTGAATATACTTAAGCAGGACCTGGGAGAGGTACAGGAACAGATCCTGGACTTCTTCGCCGCCCGGATCAAAAATGCCTGCCGGGATCGGGGTGCAGCCTATGACAGCATAGACGCTGTCATGGCTGTGGGCTTCGACAATGTGGCCCGGCTGTGGAGCCGGCTGGAAGCCGTGGAAAAAATCCGGCGCCAGCCTGAATTTCCTGGTTTCCTCGCCATGTTTAACCGGGTCCACAATTTAGCCCGCCAGGCCACCGGTACCGAGGTTTGTTCCCCCGCCCTGTTCCAGGAAGAGGCGGAAAAGGAACTTTATGCCAGTTACCGGGAGCTACTGCCCCAGATAGAGGAGGCCCTGGCCGGACAGGAATACCCAATGGTCTTAGCTAAGCTCTTTACCCTGCAGCAGCCAATAAACCGTTTCTTTGACGATGTACTGGTTATGGCCAGGGAAGAGGAGATCAAGAATAACCGCCTGGCCCTCCTCCGGGAAATTGATCAGCTCTTTTTAACCCTGGCCGACTTCAGCAAGATTGTCACGGGCTGACAGGGCCTGGTAAAATATATTTGTGCCAAAGGAGGAAATTGCAGGTTTATCTAGTAAAATATCTAATAAGGGGTAAAGTTGGCCAATTGTTGAGAAAGGGTGATGGCCATTCAACTCACCTTGCGTCAGAAGAAGATTATTGAGATCGTAAAGGAAAAGGGACCTATAACCAGTGAGCAGATTGCCGCCGAGTTATCTTTGACCCGGGCTACCCTGCGTCCCGATCTGGCCATATTGACCATGGTTGGCATTCTGGAAGCAAAGCCGCGGGTGGGGTACTACCTTACGAAAAAACCCCTTCCCTTTCTGATCGGTGATGAACTGCAGAAGTTAAAGGTCAAGGACGTTAAATCAAGGCCAGTGGTGGTGCGGGACGATGTTACCATATATGATGCCATCGTAACCATGATGCTGGAAGATGTTGGCACTTTAATAATAGTCGATGAAAGTGGCTTTTTGGCCGGTGTTGTCTCCAGAAAGGATCTGTTGAAAATAACCCTGGGACAGGCAGATATCCATAAGGTTCCGGTAGGCGTTGTCATGACCCGTTTTCCCAACGTGATCAGTGTTCAACCGGAAGATACTGTCTATGAGGCTGCGCGCAAGATGGTCCAGTACCAGATTGACGGCCTGCCGGTTGTGGTTCCCCGCACCATCTCCGAGGGGGAACCGGGTGGTCCCAGCGAGGGTTTAGAAGTGGTGGGTCGCATCACCAAGACCAACATCACCAATCTCTTTGTGGAATTAGGTGCTGGGAAATTTTAGCTGAAAGGAGGGATAAGAAATAGATACAAAACCCTATGTATATATTGTCTCCGATTCTATTGGCGAGACAGCCGAACTGGTAGTGCGCGCGGCTGCCAGTCAGTTTGATTCGGGGAGGATAAACCTGCGCCGGGTTCCCTACGTCAGAGAGATAGAACCCCTCAAGGAAATCATCGAAGAGGCCAGGGAAACCCGGGGCATAATAGTATACACACTGGTGCTGCCGGAAGTGAAGGAGTATTTGGAGAGGGAAGCCGCCCAGTATAATATCCCCACTGTAGACATCATGGGTCCTATACTGGAGGCTCTGGGCAAAGTCTTTCCGGAGCCACCCCATCTAAAGCCGGGATTGGTGTACCAGCTGGATGAGGATTATTATCGAAAAGTGGAAGCCATTGAATTTGCCGTCAACTACGATGATGGGAGGGACCCGCGGGGTATTCTCTGGGCGGATGTGGTTATTATTGGGGTATCGCGCACTTCCAAAACCCCCCTCTGCATGTACCTGGCCCACAAGGGCATCAAGGCGGCCAATGTTCCCCTGGTACCGGAGGTAAAACCGCCGGAAGAGCTTTTTGCCATCCCACCCAATCGTATTGTCGGCCTCACCATTAAACCAAGCGAGCTGACGCGGATCAGACAGGAACGCCTGAAAAACCTGGGGTTAAGCAGCGATGCCGATTACGCCAGCCCGGAACGAGTTCTGGTTGAATTGGAATATGCGGAAAGGGTCATGAAACAGCTGCAATGTCCAATAGTGAGAGTGAGCAGTAAGGCGGTAGAAGAAACGGCCAGCGAGATTATGCAAATTATTAAGAAAGGGTGACGTAAACTTGAAAAAACGTGTCTATCTCTTCGAAGAAGGAAGTGCAGACCAGAGGCAGCTTCTCGGCGGTAAGGGTGCCAACCTGGCGGAAATGACCAGGATCGGTCTTCCCGTGCCCCCGGGAATAACCGTTACCACCGAAGCCTGCCTTGAATACTACCGGGCCGGGAAGCAGCTGCCTCCGGGACTGGATGCGGAAATCAAGGAAGGAATTAAGATCCTGGAGGAAAAACTGGGCAAAAAATTCGGCGATCCGGAGAATCCCCTCCTGGTCTCAGTGCGCTCCGGTGCCGCTATTTCCATGCCCGGGATGATGGATACCATCCTGAACCTGGGTCTCAATGATGAAACCCGGGAGGGTCTGGCCAGGCTCACCGGCGACCGCCGTTTTGCCAACGACTGCTACCGCCGCTTTATGCAGATGTTCGGTGACGTGGTCATGGGGATCCCCAACCAGGTCTTTGAAGAGGCCTTGGAGGAGCTCAAGGAAGAGGTGGGGGTTGAGCTCGATACTGAACTGACGGCGGAAGATCTCGATGAATTGATTGCCCGTTACAAAGCGATCTATGCCAGAGAAGGCATCGATTTCCCCCAGGACCCCTACCAGCAGCTCATGAAAGCCGTGGAGGCCGTCTTTGCTTCCTGGAACAACGAGCGGGCCATTGTTTATAGAAGGGTCCACCGTATTCCCGATGATCTGGGGACCGCCGTCAATATCCAGACCATGGTCTTCGGTAATATGGGCGATGATTCCGGTACCGGGGTTGCCTTTACCCGGAACCCTGCCACCGGGGAAAAGGAA
>DUTA01000112.1 GCA_012842325.1 Bacillota bacterium
AAACATAGCCCCCCTCGTTGAAGCCTACCAGACCCCCGACTCTGGCGCTGCCCGTTACCGGGCCGGTTGCGTAGCAATCGAAGAGGTACCAGCCGTTATAGCCGAGCAGGCCGCCAACATTTTCCTTGCCGGTTACCTCTCCCGTCGCATAAGTGGCATAGACGTTCCCATTGAGAATATTGCTCCCCGCTACACCGCCGCAGCGGTCAGAACCCCTGACCTAGCAGGCGCTAGAACTATTTGCAATATCCCCGCTGTTCTCTCCCACCAAACCGCCGACACTACTGGCGCCGGCCATGGAACCGGAAGCGTAACAGTTTTCGATTTCCCCCCAATTATTGCAGCCGACCAAACCGCCGACCCGATCCTTCCCCTTTACCCTTACGTCCTCCAGCCTGATCCCCCGCAGTGTGGCGTCCTCCCCTAAAGCGGCAAACAGGCCGATGTCGTCCTCGGCGGGCCGGTTTATATACAGCCCCCTGATGGTCCTGCCGTTGCCGTCGAAGGAGCCGGCAAAGGGCTCATCCCCACTGCCGATGGGTTTCCAGCCCTGACCTGTATTATAGGGTGCAACGTTCAGATCAATGTCAGCGATCAGCTTAAAGTGGGCGGACAGATAATCGTTCACCCTGGCCAGTTGCTGGGCACTGGCAATCAGATAGGGGTCATCTGCCGTCCCCGATCCCCCGGCGAATTTAGCGGGAACCTCCTCTGCCGCCCCAACAACCTGCCCGGGCAACAGGAACAGGATCACCAACAGGCACACCAACACCACCGGTCTTTGTCGGGATCTTGTCAAGATACCCATTCCCAGACACCCTTTCCCTTGGTAATAATTGCAGGCTAACTGTGAGGACAACCGGCCCCTGCCCCCTTTCCCCCCGGGAAAGGTCAGGACAGGTCCGGCTGCGCCATTACCCCTTTTCAGTTGCCGGTCCTTACCATTTCCACGTCAAATATTTCCCCGTTGCGGTTTATAGTAACCGTAACAGGCGTGCCAGCCTGTCCCAGTAACCTGTATGAGATATCCGCAGCCCCATAATCTTGTACCCTTAGCTCCTCAACCATCACCCCGTCAATGGCCACTATAATATCCCCCGGCCGCAAGCCGGCTTTAGCGGCGGGCATTCCCGGCACGCAGGCCCTTACCACAACCGGACCGTCTTTCTCCACTTTGATCAGAACACCGACAGACCCTCCCGTCAGTTTGGCAAAAAGATCCTCATCGTCCCGATGATACAGGAATTCGATATAAGAGATCTTCTTTCCGTTCACAAAGAATTTGGCTGTGTAGCCAAAGCCAGTAAAACCGGCAGCGGGGTTGAGGGCGGCGACCAATCTTGTGATCCGGTCGTTGGCTTTCCCCCTCACGGACCAGATGTTCTCCCCGGTGGCCTGGAAGGTCTGCTCATCGTACACCAGGTCGTAGACCTCCTCTACCAGATAAGCTATCTCCTCGGCCACCTCTTCTTTAGACTGATACAAATCGAAATATCCTTCCTGGCAATGGTCAACATAAACCACATCCTCTGCCAGGTAGTCTTTTAGACCCTCAACATCCTTCTCCTTCAATGCCCTGATAAATCCTTTGACCACATCGCCGGCATCTGTTTCCGCATAGGCGAGGAAGGCCGCAAATTCCCTGCCGGTGCCCAGGGTGGCCGGTTTTGCCGTCCCCTGGCCGTCTGCGTCAGCCCTTACCTTAAAGAAGCAGGGACCCGGTGCAGGGATCGCCTTGTCAACCAGGGTCAGCACCACCTGCTCCCCTTTATTCCCGGAAATATCTGTTAAGAGTACCTTTTGGCCTGCTTCACTTATTTCCGTTTCCGTCAACAGCCTTTCTTCCCCGCCAATCACGATCTTGTCCTGTCCCGGAGTAGCGGTAATCTCCTCCGGCAGGGTAAATTCAATCCATCCTTCTCGAAAATCATGGCCGAGGGTATAGGTGAGGGTTAAGTTTTCGCGGGTGCCCGACTTTGCGCTCCCCGGGTTCACTGCCAAGATCCCTTCATAATTGGGGGGGATCCGCGAGAATAGCTGGGCCCTTTCAAAGGGCTTTCCGATACTCGGGACTTTCCTGCCGGCCGGGCCATCGGCATCGGCGGTAACGCTGAAGGTGTAGTAGCCCGGCTCAGGTATCTTTTTCTCCTCCAGGACCAGCAGGATCACTCCATCTTCCGCTGCCGTAATTCCGGTCACGTGTACTTCCCGGCCTTCCCTTGCTAAATGATAGGGCTGTAAAGTCATCGTTTCGTTTTTTTCTTCCCCATCGGTAATCATCACCATATCCCGGTACGCCTCAGCTGCCAACTCCGGGGGCAAATGAAAGGTTACGGTGCCGTCGCTGAAAGCCTCACCCAGGAAATAATAAAGCACTATTCTATTACGCGCGCCGCTGTCGGCATCGACGGGTGCAAGACCCAGACCTCCACTGCGGGTCAGATACTTGGCCTTAATATCTGGTGTCTTGCCGAAGAGAACAGACGCCTCCGCCCGGGTAAGCTGCCCCTGGGGCCTGAAGGAGCCGTCCTCGTAACCCTGCATCAGGCCGGCAGCAACCACGGCCGAGACATAGCCCCTGCCCCAGGCCGGTATGTCCTTTGCATCGGTGAAGCCGGCCAGAACAGCCGGATCCTCCGCCGGGGGCAGGCCGGCGATCCTGGCCAGGATGACGGCCGCCTCAAGGCGGCTGATGGGCTTGTCCGGCCGGACTGTGCCGTCAGTATAGCCGGTAAGATAGCCCGCCGCAACGGCAGCGGCGATGTCTTCCCAGTATTGATGATCCTCCGGCAGGTCGGGGAAGTTTACCGGGGTAATGTCGAAAAATTCGAATTGCCAGTTAATATGGGCAATAAACTCTCCCCGGGAAATCCCGGCATCGGGATTGAATTGTCCCTCTTCCCCGCCTTCCACCCATCCCTGCTCCAGCCATTCCAGGATCTGCTCTTCAGCCCAGTGCCCTGCCACATCCCGGGGCTGGGCCCGGGCCACCCCCACCGGCAGGATAAGCGACATGACCAGAACCAGTACCAGCGCCCTTTTCTTATACCCAGTCATTCTTTCAACCTCCCAATCCTGTGGTCTCAACCCCAATGGGGGAGCTGCAGCCTTTCCGGCCGCTGTTCACTTCAAATTCTGTTGGATAAACTCGACCACAATATCTTCCAAAATCCCCGGTTCCCCCAACACCCGGCCCTCTTCCAGCATGGTGTAACCGCTTCCGCCGGCAGCCATAAAATCGTTAATGGCAATCCTGTATAACCTATCCGGGTCCAGTTCCTCGCCGGCAACCTTTACTTCAATTATTCTGTTGCCGGGCTTCCTGGCCGGGTCAAAACGGAACTCGATGCCTGCCACCTGGGGAAAGGCCCCGCTAATCTCCGGATATTCGGCCACCCCGTTTTCCAGGGCCTGGAGAAGGACCGAACCTTTTAGTTCTTTTACCAGAACGAAATTGTCTAAGGGCAGGACGTCCAGCACATCACGCCTGGTGATTTCCCCGGCCTTAATGGAAGCCCTGATGCCGCCGCCGTTCATAATCGCCCCATCGGCTCCCGTCGCTGCGCGCATGGCTTCCGCCACCAGCGTCCCCAGGTTTGTTGCCCGGGTGCGCACGTGATCCCTTTCCCCGTCCAGAAAAACATCGGTCCAGCCGATTACCTGGGATAGAAGCTTTTCGTACTCTTTATTGGTTTCTGTAATCACGGTCTGGACGGCCTCGTCGACCGGCAGACTTGCGCCGGTCCAGGCCGGGGTATAGAGGGAAGCATTGACAACCTCGGGAACACCGTCTCTGAGAACAATATCTACGATGCCGAGTTTCTCCCCGTATTCCCCCGCCTGCACGATAAGGGTGTCGTTAATTACCAGGCTGTTTTCCAGAGGGACATGGGAATGGCCGGAGACAATGAGATCTAACTCTTCGACTTCTTCCGCCAGCCGGACGCAGGAATCCTCCCCGTCCATTAAGGGAAGATGGGCGAGGGCAATCAGCAGGTCGCATTCATCCCTCAGTTCTTCCACCACTTCCCGGGCCCTTTCCACCGGGTCGGCAAAAATCAGTCCCTCCACATTGTGGGGATGGGTCTTGTACCTGGTCTCCAGGGTCGTCAGGCCGATGATGCCGATACGGATCCCATCCACTTCTTTTATGGTGAAAGACTTAAGTAACTGGCTGCCATCGGGTTTCTGCACATTGGCAGAGAGGACGGGGAAGGCGGCCATTTCCGCCAGCTCGCCCAGCCTTTGCCAGCCGTAAGCAAAGTCGTGGTTGCCCGCCGCCATGGCATCGTATCCCATGCTGTTCATGATCTGCACAATGCTTTCTCCCCGGGAGAGGCTGGCGGCGCTGCTGCCCTGGAAAGTGTCACCGGCATCGAGTAAAAGAACATTCTCCTTGGTCTCCCTGATCCCATTTATTACTGCCGCCAGATGGGCATAGCCCATGGCGCCCCCTTCTTCCGCCCAGACGTGGCCGTGAACATCGTTGGTATGGACAATGGTAACGGCTACCGTCCCGGTCTCCGGCGGAACCGTCCCCCTAAACAGTAAGCCAAATAATGCGAATACAATTAAAGGAATTACTGAAACCCTAAGATATATAGTTCTCTTGTTCAAGGTTATGCCCCCCATTGCCATTTGGCTGTACCTGTCACTGCTGCGGGAAGAGCACGGCAGGTCCGGCTCCACCAAATTTTTCCGTCCTGCTGCTTTCCCAGTTTCTCGCACCCATTACTTTTTTCGAAGTTTTAAGGCAACATCCCTCCTCCACCTTCCGCCAGGAAATCCTTCCGGTCGATGTCCGCAATCGGTTCATAACAGGCCCTTAAGTCCCGGGGACAAGGGCCGGCTGTTCCGGGAACCCTTGGAAAAGATAATTTGATACCTGCCAGTCCCTTCCTCCCGGCAGAAGCCATCCCGGCACCTAAGCAGTCACCAAACTGCCGGTATAATCCCCCCGGCCCGATATTTACCGCCACAGGTCGGGAAATTCTCCCTCCACGGCAATGCAGTACACCAGATTGTCCGGCGCAATTCTTTGCAGGTCCGGCAGGCAAAAATTCTCCTTGCCGTCCCCGCCGAACCTGGTGCCGATGAGCATATAAAGTTTGGGATACTCCCTTATGTACAGGGTCTGCCCGCTACAGGCAAGCCAGCCAGCCGGGATTTTCCCATAGGGAAAAAGGCGCACTTCCCCCACTAATGCGCTCATGTCCGGCCCTTCCTTCTCGTATTTTCCTGTTTATTTTAACAGGCCAGTTTTTTTTCTCTTCCACCAAAGGGTGGATTTTGGCCAAAAAATAAACCTGCCCTGCAGCAGGTTGGGTGAAGGTACTAGATCAATTTCAGCGCCTTTGCCTTGGTTACGGCCTGTATTCTGCTGTTCACCTCCAGCTTCCCGTACAGGTTTAAGGTGTGGGTCTTGACAGTACTGGCCGAGATGTGAAGCTTTTCGCCTATTTCCTTGTTGGTCAGCCCGGCAGCCATGCAGGCGAGGACCTCCAGTTCCCGCCTCGTCAGCCGATCTTTCACCGTATCGGCAACAAAGGTCTTGCTGCCGGCAGGTTCCCTTTCCAGGGCCTGCCTGGCCACCAGATAAAAGGCATACCGCTTTATGCTCTCTACGGTATGGACATTAAACCGGTTATCTACCCCGCTTTCCAGATAGACCAGTCCGGTAAAAATATTGTTGTACTTCAACGGCAGGCAGATGAGGGAAATACCCGGCCTGTTTTTGATGTGTTCATCGCCGGCAAAGGGCCCTTCCGTGGGCCTGGCTTCAATGACAATCTCTTCATAGGTCCTTCCCGCATAGCGGATAACCTTCTTCGGCAGGTCCTCATATTCTTCGGGGTCAATGCCCGCCGAGCATTTAAGCGACGGCCGGCCTGCCTGCCAGACATATTCCAGTCTGAGCCTTTCCCCTGCTTCCAGCAGGATGGCGGCAAAATCCGCCCCGGCTTCCGGGCAGATGGTGTCCAGAAAGTATTTGTAGGCCTCTTCTATGGTCCTGGTCTCCAGCTCCCTTTGATGATCCCTTCCTCCGCCTGCAAGAATCCCCGGGGCAGCCCCTTTGCTACTTTGCTGTCTTTCCTTCCCGTCCCCGGCGGCACTTACTTCCCCCTCGGCCTCCACCTCAAGGTTGTACACCCGGCCAAGGCGCCGGGCTATTCTTTCCGCACCCCATTGGGAAAAGAGCCGGCTGGCATCCCGGGCATAGACCCGCGCGATTTTCCCGTTGCAGCGGAAGTAATCAGCAGCCAGATAATTGGCCAGGGCTTCCAGCAGAAGGTTGTGGCTCCTCTGGGCCTGTTCGATTGTTTCTGCAAAGAGCCGGGCGGCATCCTGCTGGCGGTTTCCCAGGCCTGCCAGCAGCGCCTCGATCAACAGGTGTTTAACCCGGTGGTTTTCAGGACTCATCTCCGCCCACTGCTTGAGTTTTTTCCGATACTTCCGGAAAGCTTTATTCTCCTGCACACGATGGTTAACACCTTTATCTTTCACCATCTCCAGGCTTGTCAGCAGAAAGTAAAAAACAAAATCGACCTGGGACATGCAGCCCATTATGGAAGCCAGGTTTTTGACGGCCCCGCAGGCCAGGTGATAGGCCTCCTCTATCCTGCCCTCCAGGTACAGCCTCTGAATTTTGAGCAGCCGATAGATCATGGCTTCATTGGTGTCCAGGAGTGCAATGTCCTTATCTTCGATCAGCCTTTCCTGCGGGGAAATGCCCGGCTCTGCCAGCATATTGATATGGTCCCGGAACATGGCGAAGGAACGGCGCATAGGGTCATTATTAAGTTTGGTCACATATTTTTCATGCCCCGCGATAAACTTTTCCAGCTCCCCCAGGGGGGTACCCGTCAAATACTTCATCTCAACCAGAAGGGTCAGGGCATAGCCGCAGTATAAATAATCGCCCGTCCGAAAGCCGCAGTCAAAGGCTTTTTGCAGATAAGCGAGACTCTCCCTGGCCGGGGAAGTCCAGTAGATCAAAAAGCTGCCGAGGCAGAAATAAGTGGCCGCGCCAAAGAGGTCATCGCCAAAAAGTTCTGCCAGGTGCAGGGATATGTCCTTGAGCTTGTCCGCCTTCTTATAATCACCCAGCACATTGCCCAGGATCAGGCTGTAGGCGGCGTAGGCCAGGGGGGAATAGAGGGAGTTGCCGTACCGGGCCGATAAATTGCCAATTTTAAGGACGATGAGGGCAAAGAGGTTTTCATCGGTCAAATAGGCCGAGGCAACCATTATGTTCAATATTTCCAGCACGGATGTCAACCTTTTATCTGTGACAATGGGAGCATTTTTGATTCCTTCCAGCCGACTGTTTCTAAACAGGACCATCCCGCAGAGAAGTTCCCTGGCTACCTGCAGGGAAAGCCAGTGCCGGTGAATGGACAGGCCCAGGTGCCGCAGGGCCTGCATTCCCAGCTCGATGACCACGGCATGGTTGCCCGCGCAGGAGTTCAAGATCATATATCTTTTTTTAATTTCTGCCAGGTCCTCCTGGCTGGCGGCGTGGTCCAGCATTTCGGCAAAAAGGGCCCTGGCAGCATCGTAGTTCCCGCAGATAAACTCGCACTCTATCAGTTCCAGCTTGATTTTTAAAGTATTTTCGTAATCCCCTGTCCAGCTTGAACTGCCCAGCAGCTCTGCCGCCAGGCGGAACAATTCCCGGGCATGGTCGAAGGCCGCCGCTCCCTTGGCCTTGATTCCGGCGAAATATAAGTCAACAATCAGCTTTTTCGCGACGCCTTCCCTCTTGATGATTTCTTTACAATTTAAGAGATGGGCCGTTATGGCCAACAGGTTTTCTTCCACATAGATCTTGTCCGGGTGATTGAGCAGCTCCATGGCAATTTGAAAGTGCAGCTGCTCTTTTCTGGCCGGCTCCAGGTTCTCGTAGACATTCTGGTAAACCCGGTCATGAAAGAAGGCATATTTCCCGGTGCCCTCCCCCTGTACCCTTTCCAGATCTTTAACAATTAAACCGGCCCGGCACAGGCCTTCCAGCACCTCTTTCACAGGGTGCCCCCTAGTCGGGGTTATTCTCTCCAGGAGGTCCCGGGTGAAAATGCTGCCGATGCAGGAAGCTATTTCCAGCAGTTCCCTGGCCTCGGGACACAAGCTGTCTATCTTTCTATTAATAACATCTGCTATGGTATCCGGCAGGGTCACCTCCGTTGCCTTCCGGAGGTCCAAACACCACCTTTTTGTTTCCGGATGGCGGTAAATGCCTTCACTTTCCAGGAGGAGGTTGAGAAGCTGTTTTATAAACAAGGGGTTGCCGGCGGTTTTTCTCTGGATTAACCACACCAGTTCCTCGACATTTTCCCACTCTCCCCGAAAAACCTCCCCCAGCATTGTCTTCACTTCTTCCGGCTGGAGGCTCTCTAAATTGATTTCCTGTAAATCTTTCCCCGCCGCCAGCCTGTCCAGCATAGGCCTCACTCTGGTTATGTATTCGGCAAGATTATTCCTGTAGGCCAGGATCAGGTACAGCTCGGTTTCGTCGCTCTTTATTGATTCGATAATGTTCCAGGATGCTGGATCCGCCCACTGGAGATCATCGATGGCAACGATCAGGGGGTACAATTCCCGGGCCGCAATGGCCAGGAAACTCTGGAAGGCCTTTTCCAGCCTTATTTTCAGCTTCTGGTAATCAATGCCTTTAATCCTGCCTGCATTGACAATGAGCTTCTGAGCCCGGGGAGCCAGACCGGTGATGAAAGTGCTGTCCCTGCCCAGCTCTTTCTTCAGCTTGTCCCTGATCCGGTCCAGTTTTTCCCCGGGGAGGGTCAGCATATGGGCCGTTATTTGCTCAATAATTTGCGCGATGGGAATATAGGGGCCCTTATCCTCAAACTGTTCAAACTTGCTGTAAATGCACGTGCCGTTCAGCCCGGCCAGATCCGACAGGACGGCTTTAACAAGGGCCGTTTTGCCAATGCCAATATCACCGGCAATAACTGTCACGGCCAGTCGGCCTTCTCCCAGCCGGCTGAAGTGCATTTTAATGGCCTCGATCTCTCTGTTCCTGCCCACTACAACCCTTTGCAGTTTTTGTTTAATTTCCTGCATGGTGCCCTTTTCTCCAGCCATAGGCGCAAGATCCCTTGTAATGAGTTTACTTTCACCGCATTATTTACATTATACCATATATTTCCCCATATTTTTTTCTCTTTCGTAGGGTCCCATTAAAGCGCTGCAGGCAGCTCCTCCTATTCGCAGAGCAGGATAAGTATTGCCAGGGCAATGCCGGCCACAAATGCAAGGTACGAATGTTTTTTCTCGTGGGCACTGGCTTCAGGGAGAATGTGGGAGGCAGAAACATAAATGAGCACACCGACGACAAAACCCAGTGCAAGCCCCAGTATTGGGCCGCTTAATGTGCTCACTAAGGGAAAAGCCAGGAAGGCACCCAGGGGGGTTGTCAAGGAGGCGACCAGAAAAGCATACAGGAAGGCCTTCCTATCCTCTATTCCTCCCTGGACCAGGATGGAAAAGGTGATGACCCCTTCGGCAAACTCGTGCACCACCAGGCCCAGTCCTGCAATTACCCCGGTTAGCACACTCACATTGAAGGTGACCGTATAAATAATACCATCCAGCAGAGAGTGCAGCCCTATTCCTTCCAGGGCGGTTATGCCGAAGGCCAGTACCTCCTTTTTGGTCTTATACTTTATAAATTTATTGCTGAAAAACATAAACACAAACCCTAACAGGGCTGCCAGTCCGGCATTCTGGTGCAATTCTATTGCCTCGGAGAAGGCCGCAATGAGGGGGGAAGCTATCAGCATACCGGCGGCGAAACACATAAAATACTCTTTGTTTTTTTCCGCCCACTCTTTATTCCTGTACATGACCCAAATTCCAGTGCTGTTGACAAGCATGGCACCCAGAGCAAAAACAGCCAGCCATAAAAATCTAACCTGTCCTGTCATACTTACATCTCCCCTGGAAAACTGTAATCCGGGTGTTATTTAGCATTGGAGCCCGCTGCATAAAGCCTTTTTTTGCGGCGCATTTCTCGGAACATAAGGCACTCCTTTGAGATTCCAGCTTATTTTTATCCTTCTACATCCTCTTTTCCGAAATTATCCTCCGGAAAAACTCCCTTGCCCCCTCCACATCCCTCTCATCTGGATGCCCCTTGGCGATGCCGCCGATTAATTTCAGCGGCCCAAAGGTGTCATAACCCCTGCAGCCATAAGTGCCGAGGAGCCGGCAGGATTTATCAGCGACAATTGCCTTCATCTCCTTTGTGTAACCTGTTCTCTTTACGCCATAAGTGCAGATGAGAAACACACCTTTATTCCGGGGCAGGTTTTTCCCGGCAAACTCCACGACCGCCCTGTGAAATTTGCCAAAATAGATCCCCGAGGCAAAACCTATTATAGCATAATTGGTTAAATCTGCTTCTTTACATTCAACAACATTGATCAGGGTTACATCCGCCAACTCCTTCACGGCGTCCAAAAGTTTCTTGGTATTTCCGTGATGCCGGGAGTAGTAGGCAATAGCAACTTTCATCAGTACCTTATACCTCCTCCCTCTTTTTCTCTTGCTATTTCGCCTATTTTTATACCCTTCCTTTACAAAAACTAGTCATCATTACATATCCTAATATAACACGTGCCACAGCGGGCGAAAATAACCTGTCCGGGGAAAAAAGTATAATGCCGGGCAATTAGTTAAATCCCTGGCCAGACAAAAAGAGTATCTCCACCCTACCATGTGAAACGCTAATTAAGGAGATACTCTTAAAGTCCGTTATTTTCTGCTTTCTACAGGAGAAAAGGTCCTTTTATCATGCATTCCAGGGAATGTCCAGAGGCCGACGCAGCAGCTGATGCTTGAAAACGGGAATATTATATTTCTTGCCGAGTTGCCTGAGCTGATCCTTGTAGGCACCCTTCAACTTGTCATGAAAAACAATTCCGGCGACACCGCCTTCAATAGACTGCAGACAGTTTTCCAGTTTTTCCTGCCCGGCTTCCTTTTCGTACTGCCCCGAAACCAGCCAGTGGTTGGGAAGGATGTGGGAGATGCCAAAGGCATGACCGTCCCATGTCTCCAGCACTGCCCCGGCAAAGGCCGGATCAAAGTGGGTTCCGCCCACACAGAGGAGGTTTTTCAGGGTTTTGCCGCTGTCGGCAAAGACCCCGGTCAGGGCCCTGGCGAGGACTTCCGCTGCCGTTGCATTGGACCAGCTGGCGGGTGTGCTCCCGATCTCTATGTCGACCAAAGGCACAGGGAACTGGGGTATTAACTCTGGATTGCCAGCGAAGACCATGCCGGACCAGTGGGTTCCTTCTGTGGTAACCCGAAAATCCTCCAGCCCGGCAGCCACACGATTTTGCTCCAGGGACAGGAATAAATTGTGCATAAAAACAGGATTGGCCCTGCCAAAATAACCGCTGTCCACATCTCCCATAGTATGGACCGGGAAAATTCTATCCGGTGCATTCTCTCCCTCATGCCAGGTCACCAAGCCGGCGAAATCAAAAGCAGCAAAATAACTGTTCAGCAGGGGCAAGTAGTTTCTGTATTCATGGTGAATAACTTTACTGGTGCGGACGAAGTAGAATTCATTTCCCTGGTCATCAATGTGTTTTAACACCGGTTGAGCATCGATATCAAGACCGGCTTCAACCAGGCTGTAAATCTTCTCAACAGCAGCGAAGACCCGCCCGGCAACGGGATCGATCTCTTGCTTTGCGCAGAAGAAGTAAACTGCCTTTTTGTTTCTAACCATCAGTTTTCCCTCCTGGTTGGTCAACTTTAAAGAAATTATAGCAAAGAATTCACTCCCATGTCCCCCCAATGAGTCCTTTTTTACATAATTGTGCCTCTCTTTTTCCCGGAAAAATTACTATCAAGGAAAAACATATTTTCGTCTTAGCGGCGACGGAATTTCGCAGGTTGTACCCTGTACCCCTTGTTTAATTGCCTTACCCGGTTTTATGGCACAAAAAAACCCCAGGGAGTTCTGGGGTTATACAACTCTAATGATACTGTTCAAAGCGAAACTCCTTCTTTCTTCTGCAAATAATTTGCCTTGCACTTTAAATAGTAGGCGGCGATAAAATCGGACACCAATAATATGACTGCAGACATTATAACAACTGTCAGGATATTGATGGGCCCTTCAATAATTTGACAGAGCACACCCAATATGAGCCAATGAACAACATATATTTGGGTTACATTGCCGCTCCACCGCTTTAAAGTATTAAAACTGCAGTTCTCAAAGAAAAGAAGCAAAAAATAGAGTAGACTGATCCAAAACAGCGAAAAGAGGGTAAATATTATATTCCCAAACAGGTTTTGATGATAGTATTGCTGTTGATAGAGGATGCCAAAGGCTCCTATTTCAATTCCGTAATTGTAGCTGATAATGACAAGAGGAATAAGGGAAAGAAGGCTTATTGTCAATACCCTTTTATACAATTGTGTTTTATCACTGCAGTGTATGAGAAAGGTTCCGAAAATGTAGCCTGCAACAGGGAAAAATATCCAGGAAACAAAGGGAAACCATGACCTTTCCCAGGTACCCCAAAGTAATCCTCCTAGTGCATCGAGCCAGAGAACTCCTGAAGATGTGTCGCCCAAAATCGCCCCCATAAGGCAGAAAACAAGCATAAGGGAAACCATCTGCCAGGTTTCCAGTTTCAACTTTTTAACCAGGGAAAAAAACAAAAAAGCCAGACCGGCAAACTGCAAAATGTCAACACCCAGGGTTTCCAATACGCCATCCCAGAATATTTCAAAATCGCCTTTTACAAGATAACTTATGTACGAAGGGACTGCGTCACGGAGCAACGCCAGTATATAAGCCAAAACCAGGGTAACAATACCCCTTTTAAACAAAAGAGCGGCAGAAGCTCTTTTTGAATAGACAATGCCAATTCCCAGCAGCAGCATAAACACCGGCGCAGCTGGAGGGGCACCGAGAAAGGAAATTATGTAAGTAGAAACAGTATTGGGAAAAGGATGGCCAACAAAAAGCTCAAATACATGGACCAGAACCATAAAAACAATGGCTAGACCCCTGGCAACATCAAGCTCTAACTGCCTGCCAGTATTTACCTTGTGGGCAACAAATATGCTCTCCATTAATTCACCCCCGTATTCTTGAATATTAAATTCATATATCATCATTTTTTTCTCATTTCAATAACATTTCACCAATATTCGATATAGATACTGCAGATTGTGGTGTTAAGCCGGGGATGGGCCCGTTTCCTGGCTGACAGCAGCAGCAGTAGCCTTATGAATCTTTTTATAGTGATACATCTGATCATCGGCTTCTTTAAAGGTTTTTTGGAAATCCAGCCTTTCTCCTCCCTGAAAAATACTGTACCCATAAGATACTGTCGGTAAGGGATGGCCCCCTTCCCGCATTTCTGCAAGGGCATTTGTCATCGCCCTCAGCTGGGATTCGATCTTTACCAGATCTGTTTCTTTGCCTATAATAGAAAATTCATCACCGCCAAAACGATAGCAGGTGTAATGTTTATCAAAGGATTTTTGAATAATTGCTGCCACCGCCTTGATAACGGCATCTCCGTAATCATGCCCGTATGTGTCATTGATATTTTTAAAATCGTTTATATCAAGAATGATGACAGAAAAGCCCTTGGCCTCTGGTATCTGTTTTGTTGCTTTATCGAAAGCTGCCCGGTTGTAGAGTCCTGTCAAGGAATCAAAGCTGCTGTCAAACTCAGACATTAAGAGATAATACAGCAGTAAAGACAATGTTACACAATGCCAGGAGGAATAGGCTAAGGGTTCCACCAGCTGAATAGTTGTTCCGATGAGTATAAAAAAAGCCAGGGCCAGCAACTTACCCTTTATTGGGTAATTATTCTCCCCGGCTGATTTTAGAGTGCTTCGCATGAGGAGGAAAAAATTTAAAATGTAAACTGTGACAAAAAGAAAGAAGTAATCTCCTCTTAGGTAACGGTTGTTGGCATCGACATAAAAAATAAAACCATAGAGGGGCGATAAAACTGCTGCAAGTACGTCAAGCACTGTGGGTGCCAGCAAGAGTTTATAACTTTTTAGAAGCCTCCTATCAAAAATCGAGGCTATTGCAATGGGGACCATGGGAGTCAGGGAAAAACCGAGAACATTGCACAGAACGTTCAGGCTGCGCAGTTTTAGGTTGCCTTCAGCAAAAACTGTCCCTATTTCTGAGAGGATTATAACTATGGTGAGGATTGTCCCAATTAAAAAGGGCTTTTTGCGGCTGTTGTTCAAGGCCGTGCCGGTATACAACAATCCCATCAGGTAAAAGAGTGCGGCAATGTCCAGGATATATGTAACAATATACATTAACAGTTTTTATCCTCCTCGGTTACAAATCTATTAATACCCACTTCAGCCTGCACTCCTTTTTACGATAAAGTAAACTGACAACGGAAAAAGCTGGGTCCAATTTTAAACATAAAGGATTGGTAAAAGTAATTTCTTGTTAACCATGGTAATTCTATAATCTTCATCTAGTGATTGTCAATATATTGACAGGCATTGAGAAGTAGACCGACCAGAGTTTCGTTCACAGAAGTTTAATCGTTTGAAAATAATATTGCAAAAGGTGGGTATCCCTGAGATATTATGGGTTTGGAAGAAAAACCAAATACCTCAGAAAGGAGACCCACC
>DUTA01000113.1 GCA_012842325.1 Bacillota bacterium
GGCCGCCAGGATGACCCCCAGCAGTATTATGAGAAAGGACACCACCCCCAGGACCGGTGCCGGCAGGGTTACATACCGGCTCAGCTGAAGCTGAAAAGGGTAATAATAGCGAACAGCAAAGAGGAAGCCGGCAAGAAGGCCGGCCAGTTCAAAAGCCTGGAGGATGAAACCCCGCCGATAGCCGGACCAGGTCCTGATGCCGACGGTGATTAGGACCAGCACGTCCAGCCAGTTCACTCTTCTCCCTCCCCCGCCGTGTCAGCGCCCTCTTCCTTCTTTCCCCAACCCTTCTCACTGTAGCGGGAGGTAAAATAAAGATCGGCTATGTTGACTGCCGCCAGAACGGCCACCTGGGTGGAGGTCAATTTGGGATTCCTCTCCTTGATTTCCTGCATAATGGCATCCACATAGTGGGCAAGATCCCTCATGTATTCGGGATTGGCCCTGCCCTTCAGGGTATATTCTTCCCCAAAAATCCGGACATTGACCTTTTGCTTTTCCTCAGCCAAATTCCCTCACCCTTTTCTTCACCATCTAGGGTGGTTATTCCCCATCGGGGGAGAAAATCCTTCCGCAGCGGAAAAGAACAGGGGAGGGAAAAGTCTCCCTCCCATTACACCCTACTGGCGCAGGACTGCCCCCAGTTTTTCGGCCAGGGCCGCGATAATCCCCTTGTGGACTTCCGCTACCTCCTCATCGGTCAGGGTCCGGTCCGGAGCCCGGTAGACCAAACTGTAGGCCAGGCTCCGCTTGCCGGCCGGTATCTGTTTTCCCTGGTACTGGTCAAAGAGCTCCACCTCCACCAGGAAGTCTCCGCCGGCGGCGGCAATGACTTCTTTCACCCGGGCCGCCGGGACCCCTTCATCGACCAGGATGGCCAGGTCCCGCTCCACGGCGGGGAAGCGGGGCAGCTGCCGGTAACGCCTTTCCCCTTGCACCTTACCGGCCAGGGCTTCCAGGTCGATCTCCGCGAGATAAAGCCGCTCCTCGACATCCCAGGCGGCAGCCACATCGGGGTGGACTTCCCCCAGAATGCCCAGCTCCACACCCTCCACCAGGAGCAAGGCCTGGCGCCCGGGATGGAAGGCGGGATGCTCCCCGGGGACAAAGGTCAGGGGACCGAGGGCCAGCTCTGCCGCCAGGGCTTCCACCAGTCCCTTGATGGTGTAAAAATCTACCGGCTCTGCCGCCCGGTTCCAGTGGACATCCCTAAACCTTCCCGTCAAGCCCAGGGCCAGGAAACGGGGCTCCTGGGGCAGTTCCCGCAGGGGGAACTGGGAGGCACGGTAGATGCGGCCGACTTCAAAGAAGGCCAGGTCGGTATTCTTGTGTTTGAGGTTGCCGGCCAGGGTTTCAATCATGCTGGGAAGCAGCGTGGTCCGCATGACCGACTGGGCCTCCGACAGGGGGTTTTGTAAAGGAATGCCGCGCCTGAGGGGATGATCCTGGGGCAGCCGCAGGAAGTCCCAATACCTGGGGCTGTAGAAACTGTAGGTGACAATTTCCGTCAAACCCCAGCCCGCCAAAAGGTCCTTGATCCGGTCTTCCAGCTTCTGCCCGGCAAACCTCCGGGCCGGGGTCAGGGTTCCCTGAAGCATTGTCCCTTCAATCCGGTCATAGCCGTAAATCCGGGCCACCTCTTCCACCAGATCATGCTCCAGCTCAACATCGGGCCGGAAGGTGGGCACGGTCACGCGGAAGGGCCCGGTCCCCTCAACCTCAAATTCCAGCCTGGTCAAAATGTCCTTTATTTCTTCCGCCGGGATCTTCATCCCCAGGAGCTCTTCCACCCGTTCGGGTTTGAAGGAGATCTGCACAGGGGTAATCTCCCGGGGGCAGACGTCCACCACCAGGGGCAGGACCCGGCCGGCCCCCATTTCCTCCATCAGGAAGGCGGCCCGGTTGGCAGCCCGCAGGGTGCCCCGGGGATCGACTCCCTTCTCAAAGCGGTTGGAGGCCTCCGAGCGCAGGCCCAGGGCTTTGGCCGTTTTCCGGATGCTGATATTGTCGAAAGAGGCCGATTCCAGAAGGACCCGCCGGGTGCCGGCGGTAATCTCGCTGTTGGCACCCCCCATAACCCCGGCGATCCCCACCGCCC
>DUTA01000114.1 GCA_012842325.1 Bacillota bacterium
CGTCGAGATTGACGGCAGCCTCGGCCACGTCCAAACCGATTTCCTTTGCCCCGGCAATGGCTTCCTTAACCTCCACAGTATGCAGGAGTACCTTGGTGGGCATACAACCGACGTTGAGGCAGGTACCGCCCAGGCTGCCCTTTTCCACCAGGGTGACGGCCGCGCCCAGCTGGGCGGCCCTGATGGCGGCAACATACCCTCCCGGTCCTCCGCCAATTACGAGCACTTGTTTTGTCGCAGGCAAACTCATCTACCTCCTCTCATATATGACGCCAAACATATTGATATTCTCCCTTTTAGGGAGAAAATCCTTTATTTTTTTATATATTCTTCCCCCCAACACCCAATTCTACCGCCTCGAAGGACCCCTGCACCGGCCTCCAGAAAAAAGGGGAACACCCGCCACGGGCGTTCCCCCTTCCCTTTATCCAAGGTCTATTCTGTCTTCCCCAGGGACAGATTATATTCCGTTTGCTTCCTCCCGGCCCGGGCCAGGAAAAATTTTTGGGCCACAGGAGGGATCAACAGGAGCTGGATGACAATGCCCGGCAACCCGCTGGCGACTGCCCCCTGGACATAGGCCAGGGGCTGCAGTGGCACATTGAAGAGGGGAGCAATTGCGGCCACCGCCAGGCCCAGGGCAATGCGCCCCAGAATCATGGCGCCCAGCAGGGAAACCCAGATATTGCTGCGGAGCCGGTGGATGAGATAACCCATGGTTGCCCCATAGACCGCCAGCTCCACCACCATTAAAGGCATGATGGGCATTGGACTGACCGGGGGCATCCCCGTCAACAGATGGCTGATCACCGGACAGAGGATCCCCACCAGGGCTGCCAGACCGGGACCGAGAATAACCCCGGCAAACAAAACGGGAATATGCATGGGCAAAAAGACGGTTCCCCCCACCCCGGTCACGTGAAAGATCACCGGTAGCAGAACCCCCAGGGCCACAAGGATACCAGCGCTGACCAAAGGCTTGGCCTGCATCTTCACAACCCTGCCTCCCTTCTCCCCGGAACAAAAAACCCCGAAGATTTTACCAACCGGTTTTCAAACCGGCAGGGAAAACCTTCGAGGTCCCTTGCTTCCAGGTAAGACTACTGTCCAACCACTTGTCCCTGCAGGCCTTCAGGCCCCCTCCAGCCAGGTTTTCACAATTAAAAGTTCACAGCGCGGACCGGCCGCGAAAGAGGAAGATGCCCAGCCGTTCCTTCCTTACCGCCCCGCCAGCTCCTGCTGGACCCGTTTCACCAAATCCCGCAGGAGGGTGGTCAGGGGTGATTCGTTTATCCCCACCAGCACCACATGGGGCTGATTGATGGGAAGAAGGAACTTGGTGGCCGGGCTGGCCACAATGGCCGTGGCCATTGCCGGCGTAATTTCACCGAGCATGCCATTGGGGATGATAATCCCCAGGGGGCCGATAATGATGTCCGCCTCCCGCACGCAATAACAGATGGCGTTCTCTCCTGTGGCCCCCTTGCTGGCCCCGGCCCTGACCATGTTGGTGGTGGCGGCAGAATTGGTCCCCAAGGCAAGGATTTCCAGCTGGGCAGCGGGGTCCAGGACGCCCCGGAGCTGGGAAATCACCTGGCTGCCGATACCACCGCCCATCCCGTCAATTACAACAACCCGCAGCATATCCGGTAAGCCTCCGCTGTTTCCCTTGCTCGGCAAGGGTTTTTGAACCGTCGTGGTTCTAAACTCGATTATACCTATGATATTCTTGCCTGACAATTAAATTCCTGCTCCATTGGCGGTTGGAAGTTGGAAATTGGAAAACAGCTTCCCCTTTCTTCCCCACAAAGAGCACAGAATATATCCCACCCGAATAAACTGGAAGAGAAGCACAGGGGAAAAGGAGGGAGACAAGTGGCAGAAATCACCAGAAGGCGCGACAATATTTTTGCCGACAGGAAGGCATTTCTGGTCTTCTTAATCCTGATCCTCCTGCTGCTGGGGGATTGGTTCTAAGGGGTTGTCGGTTGTAAGTAATCGGTGCTTTTAGCAATTGACAAGGGGCAATTGACAGCTGTCAGTTAGGCCACTTTGCAAGGCCGTTGATGGAGCACGGCGGCAAAGTGGCCAGCCTGATATATGAGAACACCCTTTAGTGTCAATCGGCAATTGTTAATGCCAGAGGCATGCTATAATGTACATATAGGATCAGGCAAAGGAGGTCATAGATTTGTACATAGATGTTTTCGCCACCGCCGGCGGGGCCGACCCTGGCCTGCTGGCCGGCAAGACCGTCCTCATCATCGACGTCCTCCGGGCTACCAGCACCATTACCACCGCCCTGGCCAACGGTGCGGCCGGGGTGCTCCCGGTCCTGACCATTGCCGAAGCCAGGGAAGCGGCAGCCGGCTTGACCCCCGGGACTTTCCTTCTGGGGGGCGAGCGGAAAGCCCTGAAAATCCCCGGTTTCGACCTGGACAATTCCCCCCGGCAGTACACCAGGGAGGTGGTGGCCGGGAAAACCATTATCATGACCACCACCAACGGCACGGTGGCCATTAAGCAGGCCTTCCCTGCTGCGGCCCTGCTCATCGCCTCCTTCCTCAACGCCCGGGCGGCGGCCCGGGAGGCCTGGAAAACCGGTACCGATATTTACCTCCTCTGCGCCGGCACCCGCAATCGCTTCTCCCTGGATGATGCCGCCTGTGCCGGCCTGCTGGTCCACTGTCTGCAGGAGCTGGAACCGGGGGCCCGCCTGGGGGACCTGGCCTTTGCCCTCCGGCACCTCTACCTGTCCTACCGGGATGACCTCCCCCACCTTATCTCCCACGCCTCCCACTACCAGCGCCTGATGGACCTGGGCCTGGAAGCCGACATCGCCTACTGCCTCCAGCAGGATGTCTATGATGTTGTCCCGCGCTGGGATAAAGAGCGAAATTTAATTGTTCTCCCCCTTGACTGACCGGCATTGCCGGAGCTCGATCCCTTTATTCCTTTTCTACAACCTGTAAAATCTCCGGCTTTAACCCTGGAAACTGGGCCAGCCACTGGCGCCGCTCCTGCCGCAGTTTCTCCACCAGGGCCTCATACTGGGCTGCATCGTAGTACTGGCGGGGATCATATTTACTCATGTCCACCCCCGGCACCTCCACCGCCACCTGGTAGCCCCAGTCGGGGTCCTGCTCCCATTTGATGCCGCCCCTGGCCAGGGCCTTCATGATCCCGGTAGTGACGGGAATGGTTATCTTTTCCCCGGAACTGCCATTCCTCGCCCCCACACTCCCGGTATTGACCAGGTAGCACTCCATGTCGGGGTTGGCCTGGAGGATCTCGAGGAGCCGGTTGCCCTCTTCCGCCTCGGGACCGATGAGGAAGGGGTTGGTCCCGACCTCCCGCTTCGATTGACCGGCTTTGCTCGGATCGCCGGCTGAAGTCTCGATGGATTCACCCAGCATGAAGTAGGCGGCCGCCTGGACGGGGTCCAGTTTTGCCACCGGCGGGACGATATCATTGCGCCGGGTAATGAAGAGGACCCGGTGGGCCTTGGGCAGATCGATGAGCTCGTCCGTTCCCTCCACCGCCGAACGGGGAATAACCCCCCGGCCGTTGGAGGTCAGCTCCACATTGGCGAAATCCACGGTGCCGTCTGCATAGACCATTACATTTTCCAGGCAGGCCATGGGTCCTGTGGCCGCCTGGTAAAGAACCCTCTGGCCCTCGTCCAAACCCTCGGTCTTGATGAAAAAGCCGTTTTCCGTGCCATGGCAGAAACCCTGCCGGTCCATGAGGACAACGTCATCCTGCCGGATGATGATCCCCTCTTCCCCGGTCAGGCCATGATCGTGGATGGTCAGGGTTGTTTTGCCGGTTCCGCTCAGCCCGAACATGATGAAACCTATTTCCTCCAGTTTCCCCGCCTCCGTCCTCACCCGGAGGATCTTGCTCCCGGCATGAAAACCCAGGCCGCCGGACTCCACTTTAAAGCGGTACATGGCCTGGCGCAAAAAGGATTTCTTGGCCTCGCCGAAATAATCGGTGCCCAGGATATAGGTGGCACCCTCCCTGGGATAGACAAGGATGATCCGCTCCGGCCATTCGGGCACGTAAACGCTGGTAAAATCCGGCTCTCCTTCGACCGGGTGGGGAAAGAGGGTGTAGTACCACATGTGGGCCAGGCGGGCATATTCCCGGGTCACGTATAAGCGGCAGTGGTAGGTGGCGGGGGGAGTGAGGCCCATCTGCCGGTCTACCTGGATCAGCTCCTGATCCTCAAGATAGCGGTGGACTGCAGCCACAATTTTATCGGCCTCCCGGCCGGGCAGGGACTGCTGCCTGACCCCCAGGGGGATGTCGTCGGCAACAATGTAAGTATTTTTGGCACTCCGGTTCCTCACCCTGGTAACATAAGAGGGGCTCCCGTAAAGGGTGGTTTTTTCATGGTGGCGGGCCAATTCCCTGAGCTCGGGCCCCTCGAGACCTTTTATGATATTGCGGGCCCTGATCTGCCGATTACCGGGTAACATACAATAACCTCCTCTGTGCAGCGGGAGTCTTACTCCCACGGCCAAAATAAAAGAAAACACTGGCTCCATTATTATAAAACCGTATACCAAATATTATAGCTTTCCGTCTATCTTCTGTAAACAGCCCGCGCCCCGGGGTATCTGTCAAGATAACTCGGGTACTTTTCCTTCCGAAGTGATTTATTGTATTTTTTTGGTAGAAGACTGGATAACGTGAATGCTTCCAGCTTTCTCTGCGTTTTTAATCATTTTGATGAAGCAGA
>DUTA01000115.1 GCA_012842325.1 Bacillota bacterium
CCATGCCGGTTGTTATCCTGGACCAGCTTAGTATGCACATTGGCGAGCTTTTTGACTTAAGCAAAATACCCTGGGATAACTCACCCAGAAATATCAAGATATTGAACGAAACTATGGCCTATTACATACAAATACGATTGTCGGTAGTCGGGCAGAGCCGATTGTTGGTTATGTCTAGGTTGCGGCGGTGGGTTTTTAATAATTAAGTCGGGGTGGGTGGTTTTTTAATAAAAAAGCGGTGCCAGAACCATACTGCCACCCCTTTCCCCATGGCCGCCACTGGCACTGCCAAAAGCAGGCCCGGCAGTCCAAAGAGCTCTCCCCCCACCAGAAGGATAAAGATTACCGCCAGGGGGTGGAGGCCCACCCGTTCCCCGATAATGGCCGGTGCCAGGATATTGCTTTCCACCTGCTGGATAACTGTAAAGAGAATTATAACATAGAACATGTGCCGGGGGGATTTAGAAAGGGCAATAGCCAGGGCCGGTACTGCCCCGATGATGGGACCAAAATAGGGAATAATGTTGGTTATGCCTGCCACCAGCCCCAGGATCAGGGCAAAGTCTATCTGCAGGAGATAAAGGCCTATGGCCGACATGATGCCCACCAGGATGCTGATGAAGACATGCCCCAGGATAAACCCTCCGATGGCACCGTCAATGGCCGCCAGCAAACTTAAGATATCTCCCCGATAACGGTAGGGAATGCCGTTGACCACCATTCCCTTCAGGAGCGTAAGGTCCTTGAGGATATAGAAGGCCAGGACCGGTGCCAGGATTAGCTTTAACAAATAGGAAAAGGCACCGAGAAAACCATCCACCAAACGGCCTGTAAATCCGATTAACTCTTCTTCCCACCCCTTGATGGCATCGTCCAGCACCTGCCTTAAGCTTTGCGGCAGGCCCACCCGGGAGTACTGCCGGTTGACGGCCCTGAGGATATCCTGGATCTGGTCGGTGTAGCGGGGGAGGCTGTCGGCAAAGGTGTTGAGCTCGGTAATAATTATTGGGATTATTTCCGTTGCGGTAATGAAAACCAGTCCCGCCAGGGCAAAATAGAGGGCAATGAGGGCGCCGAGACGGGAGAAGCCGTGTTTTTGCAGAAAGGCCACCACGGGATTAAAGATGTAGGCCAGAATAATGGCAAAGATAAAAGGGGGAAAAATCCCCTTTATCTTGTACAAAAAGAAACCAAGGAGCAGCAGGGACGCCAGTATGGCTAGACAATACAGGACGCGGCGGTACATACCTTTATCCCTCTCCCCCTCCGGCCTATAACCCTATTCCTGGAGCTGCTTCCGCTGCCACATTTCACTCACATTCTCCTGCACACCCCGGAGGGCCCTCCGGGCGAGGGTACCCAACTGTCCTCCCTTCTTCAAGAGTGGATCCTTCATTTCCTCCTGCAGCCGGGGTGCAGCCATAACCCCCACCACTATACCTGCCAGGCCGCCGAGGAGCAGGCCCTGCCAGAAACCCCTCACCTTTTCCCCCCCTTTCTCATCCCAGGGCTTTAACCTCCGCCACTGCCACCAGAGTGCCGTCGTCTTCCACCTGGTAGACCTGGATCCGGTCCCGCCGGACCACAAATTCCACGCAGCAGTCGTGGCAGTAGTACTGCCTTGCCCCTACCTTACCAACTTCCCGGCCACCGCAGACGGGGCATGTCATGGTAAAAACTCCTTCCACAAAAAGGTGGGGAACCCGACCCGGATAGGATAAATCATGCCCTGCTCCCACTCCTGCCTTAACCCAGGGGATTTTCTCTGCTGCCATAAGGATAAACAGCTTCCCTACCCCGAGCAGGGCTCCCTCCTTTATTATTCCCTCCGGGTCAGATTTTTAGACCTTTTGGGGCATAATCTCCTGGCAAAAATATTATGGAAGACACTTTGCCAGGATACCCGAAAGCAAAGCCCGGCAGGTAATGAATTTACCACCCGGAATCCTGGTCTTCCCCTGCAGCCGGGCCCCCCCTTGGCTCCCCATCTCCTTCAGTTCTTCCTCCTGCTAACAGGGCATCCCGGAAACCTTTCCCGCCTGCAAAGAAACGGACTAAGGCCTCCAGATCTCCCCTCTCCAGCAGCCCTTCCAGCTCAGCAATAATGCCCCGATAGATCCGGAGGAGGGGCAGGATCTGCTCCCGGTTTCCCAGGCAGATGTCCTGCCACAGCAGGGGATCGGACGATGCTACCCGAGTGACGTCACGAAGGCCGCCTGCAGCAAGACTGGCCGGCACATCCATGTCTCCCCCCAATCGCGCCACCAGCTGGCAGAGGGCAACGGCCGCCAGGTAAGGCACATGGCTGCTGGCGGCCACCCAGTAGTCATGCTCCGCCGGCGGCATCAGCAGGGGCCTGCCCCGCAGGCTTTTTACCAGTTCCACCATGAAGTCCAGGGCCTCGGAAGAGGTGGCCGGGACAGGGGTGAGAATGTAGGGGGCCCCCACCAGCAGGTAGGGAGAGGCAGCCCTGATGCCTCTCTGCTCCGAACCGACCATGGGATGCCCCCCCACATAATAGACGGAAGGGGGCAGTACAGCCATCAGGCCTGCAACTATCTTTTCCTTCACACTGGCAACATCGGTAACAAGGCAGCCGGGTGCCAGGTGGGGGGCCATCTCCCGGCCCAGGGCCAGGATCTCCGCCGGAGGCACGGCCAGGCAGATTAGCGAGGCCCCGGTCACCACCGGAGCCAGTTCATTGTAGCCGGCGTCGATTATTTTCCGCTCCCTTGCATACTGGAGGCAGTTCCGGTCCCGGTCATAGGCCCGGACCTCCCAGCCGGCCCGGCGCAAAGACCAGGCCAGGGAGCCCCCTATAATGCCCAGACCAATGATGGCGGCCCTTTTGGGCTTCAACATCCAGGACATCTCCTTTCCCGGCAAAGGCAAGCTGGTGCAACTGGGCTCTCACGACAACAAAGTATCTCAGGTACATTCCTGCTGCCCACTTCCCGGCGCCCGTAAAACAAACAGAAAACACCCCTGTCAGGGGTGTTGGAAGAATAATCCCTTTCCGTTAACGGTCAACCCTGCCCCTTCCTGCTTCCACCTCGTCTTACCCCAACGACCTGCACTATCCCTCTTTTTCTCCCCTTCGGTACTTACCGTGTCTCTTTAATAATCCCGCCTCCGACCACCAGATCTTCCTGATAAAAGACGACAGACTGGCCCGGCGTAGGGGCCCGCACAGGCTCTGCAAAGCGCACCAGGACCTCATCCCCGGGCAGGGGCGAAATTTCTGCCCTTACTTCCGGCGCATTGTAACGGATCATGGCCGTGACCTGCAGGGGTTCAACCAGGGTTGGTACCGCTATGAAATTCAAATCCTCTGCGATCAACTCCTGCCGGTACAACTCTTCCCTGCTGCCCACGATCACTGCATTGCGCTCCCTGTCTATGTCGACCACATAGAGGGGTTCCGGGGCCGTCAGTCCCAGGCCCCGGCGCTGGCCGATGGTATAAAAGGGCAAACCCGCATGGGTGCCGAGGACATTCCCCTTCGTGTCCAGGAAGGGGCCGGGCTGGATCCGGTCGGAAATCCTCTCCCTGAGGAAACTCCGGTAATCGTTATCGGGCACAAAACAAATCTCCTGGCTGTCTGGCTTGGCAGCAACCTTCAAGCCCAGGTCGGCAGCCAGGCGCCGGGTCTCCTCCTTGGTCAACTCTCCCAGGGGCAGGAGGGTATGGGACAGCTGTTTCTGGGTCAAACCGTAGAGGACATAACTCTGATCCTTGTGCCGGTCCTTGCCCTTCCGCAGCAGGTAGCGGCCCTTTTCCGGGGCATACTCCACCCGGGCATAGTGGCCGGTGGCCAGATAGCGGGCACCCAGGGCCAGGGCCCGCTCCAGCAGGGCATCAAATTTAATGTAATGATTGCAGGCAATACAGGGGTTTGGGGTCCGGCCCCGGGCATACTCGGCGGTAAAGTAATCGATTATCCTCTCCTGAAAAACTGCCCGCAGGTTAGTCACATAAAAGGGGATGCCCAATTTGTCGGCTACCCGCCGGGCATCTTCTACGGCCGACAGGGAACAGCAGGTCCGGTGACCTTCTTCCCAGGACGGTTCCCCTTCCCGGGGCCAGATCTGCATCGTCATCCCAATAACTTCATATCCTTGCTCCAGCAGGAGGGCGGCGGTGACGGAACTGTCCAC
>DUTA01000116.1 GCA_012842325.1 Bacillota bacterium
GGAGTTAAAGGTATTGCTCAAAAAAATACCCCTGATGCCCTTCGCCAGGATTAAGGCTGCAGGCCAGCTCATGTTTACCATTGCCAATTCCATTGCCGAAAAGGGCGTCGCCAGCCTCATTCAGCAGGAATTGCACGAGCAGAAGATCCGCCTGATGGAAGAGATGAAATCCCGGGCTGAGCTGGAGCGGTCTTTAAAGGAAGCGGAACTGATGGTCTTACAGTCCCAGATTAACCCCCACTTTCTCTTCAATACCCTCAACACCATCACCAGACTGGCCCTGCTGGAGGGAGCCGAGAAAACCCAGGAGGTAGTTTATGCCCTGGCGGAATTGCTCCGGGGTACGCTGCGCAAGGCCGGACAATTGGCCCCCCTCAAGGAGGAATTAAATTATATCCGCAATTATTTACTCATCCAGCAAACCCGTTTCCCCGATCGGATTAAGGTGGAATATGATGTGGAGGAAGACTGTCTCCAGAGTGAAATACCCCTTCTAACTCTGCAGCCCCTGGTGGAAAATGCCATTGTCCACGGACTGGAGCCGAAGGAAGCAGGGGGGACCCTGTGGCTGCGGGTACAGCGGGTGGGTGATGAGGTGCAGATTGAAATAATCGACGATGGCCTGGGTATGCCCGAGGATGTGGTGGAAGAAATCAAGAAACTGGACCGCACCCGGACCGGCCGCAGTCATGTAACGGGGCTCGGTGTCAACAACGTGATCAAAAGGTTGCAGTACCAGTTTGGTGACGATTTCCGCTGGCAAATCCAGAGCGAGATGGGACAGGGAACCCACATAACCATATATTTGCCCTACCGTCCCTCCAAGGTGGGTGATTTAACTTGACCACAGTCGTAGTTGTCGATGACGAGCCCCTGGAGCGGGAAGCAATAAAATTTATCCTGCAGCGGGAAAGGCCCCAGCTGCAGGTGGTAGGCGAGGCTGGCTGCGGGAGGACAGGGCTGGCCCTGATTAAGGAACTGCAGCCGGACATTCTCTTCCTCGACATTAAGATGCCCGGCATCGGTGGCATTGAAGTCCTCCACCAGGTCAGGGAGCTTTCCCGCAACTCGGCCGTGGTGGTCCTTACTGCCTACGACGAATTTGACTTTGCCCATGAAGCCCTAAAACTGGGGGCGCGGGATTATCTCTTAAAACCGGCCCGTCCCCGGGGAATACTGCGGGTGGTGGACAGTATATGTCGGGAAAGGGAGGAAGCGGCGGCCCGGCTGCGCAAGGCCCAGCAGATGGAAGAGCAACTCTCTGCGGCCATGCCCCTCATCGCCAGGGGGCTGGTCCTCGACCTGTGTTTTGGCCGCCTTGGCGATCTTGGTGCTCTCCAGGAAAGGGCGTCCTTTCTCAGGATAGGGGAGGGGCCCTACGCGGTTTTGTATGCAACCATTGACAACAGCGGGTTTGCCGACCGAAAGCAAAGGGAGAAGGAACAACTGCAGGTGTTCGGGATAATACAAAAGATTGCCGAGGAGGACGGCCATGCCCTGCTGGCACCCCTGGGCCGGGACAGCTTCCTGGTAATCAAAGGCGAGGCCGGGGCGTCAGGACCCCAAGAACTGGCAGAGAGAATCCGCCAGGCCGTGGCGGACACGGGCCGGGCGACAGTAACGGTAGGGGTAGGGGAAGGGTGCCCCGATCTGGCTTCCCTCCAGACTGCCTATAAGGAAGCCGAGGCGGCCTGTCGTTACGGCACTTTGCTGGGCGGCAATCAGGTTATTGCTGCCGGGGATATGGGCGGCCAGGGGATGGACAAACCTGTCCCCTATCCCTTTTCCAAAGAAGAAGAGTTGATGGCCGTGGTGGAACTGGCAGAGGAAGAAAGGGCCCTTGCCCTCCTGCAAGAGATCTGGCAGCAGCTGGTTGCTTCCAGTGGAGGGGAGGAGCGGCTCCTCCGCTTTCGCTCCTGGGAACTGGTGACCGGCATGGTCCGGGCCGCTTTAAAGGGCGGGGCGCAACCGGGTGAGGTGGCCAAAATGCAGGCAACCTTGCTGGAAGATCTGGCAACGGTTTCCGGTGCCCGGGGAGTATATCACCTTCTCCAATCGGCCCTGAGGCATTCCTTACAACTGGTGGAAAACAGCCAGGATACTGACCAAAGGGAGGCCATCAAAGAGGCCAAGCGGTACATGGCCCAGCATTTTGGCGAACCCCTTTCCCTGGAAGACATTGCCAGGATGGTGCACCTTTCCCCCTATTATTTCAGCCGCCTTTTCAAAGAGAGGGAAGGCCTTACCTTTATAGAATATTTAACCAATCTCCGGCTGGAAGAAGCGAAACGGCTTCTGGTTAAAACCGAGGAAAAAATCGAGAACATTGCCCAGCGGGTGGGTTACGGGGAGGCCAATTACTTCAGCCGTTTGTTTAAACGCAAGGTGGGGATGAGCCCTACCGAATACCGGAGGCGGTGCCGGTCGGGTTGAGGGCAAATAAGAAAAGAACCACGACAAGAAAAGACAGGTGTTTTCCCTGTCTTTTTTTATTCCTAGCCGGCTTTTCAGCTGCGGGGAAATTTGGGCAACAATCTCCCTGAGGTACGCAAAAAATGCTACAGGGGGATATTTTCAGATACCGAATTTTAGGTTAGGTAAGAAAAACTGTCGGCAAAGGGCGGGCTTCAGCAGGGCAGAGGATGGAGGAGTCCCCCGTTCCTGCGCCGGGAAAGGACAGGGAAGGAGGTGGGGTTGCTCCCGGACGTTCCGAGAAGGACACCAGCTACGGCGGTAGATACTGTGGGTAAAATTATGAGGGAAAGGAGTTGTGAGGAAAGTGGCACAAGAAGCTTTAGGAATGGTAGAAACCCGCGGTTTGGTAGGGGCTATTGAGGCAGCAGACGCCATGGTGAAGGCGGCCAATGTTACTCTAGTTGGCTATGAAAAAATCGGCAGCGGGCTGGTAACGGTTATGGTACGTGGTGACGTGGGTGCAGTAAAGGCGGCTACCGATGCCGGTGCAGCTGCTGCCCAAAAGGTGGGCGAAGTTGTCTCTGTCCACGTAATACCGCGTCCCCACAGCGATACGGAAAAGATCTTGCCCCAGGGCTAAGGGCAGGGAAAAAAGCGCGGTGGAGGTGTTAAATAATGAAAGAAGAATTGGTCGAAAAGATTGTTCAGGAAGTCTTAAAGAAGGCTAATACAGCCGGCGGCCCACCCCAGGAAGCAGCACCGGAAGAGGTCAAGCACTGCTGCTCCTTGACGGAATTTGTCGGTGTAGGCATGGGTGATACCATCGGTTTGGTCATTGCCAATGTG
Organism: Bacillota bacterium; assembly: GCA_012842325.1. Taxonomy (GTDB): domain Bacteria; phylum Bacillota; class DTU030; order DTU030; family DTU030; genus DTU030. The sequence continues at coordinate 3,262 of DUTA01000116.1, forward strand.
GATCCGGTCCTCCACGAAAAGATGGGTCTTGACCCCAAATACCGTTCAATCGGTATTCTCGGCGGCCGTACCGGGGCGGGCCCCCAGATCATGGCTGCCGACGAGGCGGTCAAGGCGACCAATACGGAAATTGTGTCCATCGAGCTTCCCCGGGATACCAAGGGAGGGGCCGGACACGGTAATTTGATTATCTTTGGTGCCGAGGAGGTAAGCGATGCCCGGCGGGCCATTGAAGTGGCTTTGAAGGAGCTGGAGCGGACCTTTGGGGATGTCTATGGCAACGAGGCCGGACACCTGGAATTCCAGTACACAGCCCGGGCCAGCTATGCCTGCAACAAAGCCTTTGGCGCTCCCCTCGGCAAGGCCTTCGGCCTGACCGTTGGGGCTCCGGCGGCCATCGGTGTGGTTCTGGCCGATACGGCAGTGAAGGCGGCCAATGTGGATATTATTGGCTATGCCAGCCCCGGTCAGGGGACAAGCATGACCAATGAGGTAATCCTCTTTGTCAGCGGTGATTCCGGTGCAGTGCGGCAGGCCATTATTGCCGCCAGGGAAGTGGGGATTCAGCTTTTGGCTAGCCTCGGCGCAAAACCAGAATCCATGACCAAACCGTATATCTAAAGGCGTCACGGAAAGCCGGAAGCAAAGGAGGGATTATCCTTGAAGAGATCGAAACGCTTCGAGGTCCTGGAAGCACGGCCCGTACATGAGGACGGTTTTGTCCAGGAATGGCCGGAAGTTGGCCTTGTGGCCGTGGATGGGCCCAACGACCCCAAACCGGGAATTAAAATTGAAAACGGTGTCGTCGTCGAAATGGACGGGATCAAACGCAGTGATTTTGACATGATCGATCAGTTCATCGCCGACCACGCCATAAATCTGGAAATGGCGGAGAAAGTCGCCGCCATGGATTCCAAGGAACTGGCCAAGATGATCGTAGACATCAATGTCCCCCGGGAAGAAATCATACCCCTGACCACTGCCATGACCCCGGCCAAGATCTGCGAAGTGGTCGGCCACATGAACGTAGTCGAGATGATGATGGCCCTCCAGAAAATGCGCTGCCGCAAGACCCCCAGCAACCAGTGCCACGTGACCAGTGTCCGGGACAACCCGGTGCAGATAGCGGCCGATGCGGCGGAGGCGGCCATCCGCGGTTTTGATGAAATGGAAACCACGGTGGGCATTGTCCGCTATGCCCCCTTCAATGCCCTGGCCCTCCTGGTTGGTGCCCAGACCGGTCGGGGCGGGGTCCTGACCCAGTGCGCCCTGGAGGAAGCCACGGAGCTGCAACTGGGTATGAAGGGACTCACCAGCTATGCCGAGACCATTTCCGTCTATGGTACGGAAAACGTCTTTGTCGACGGCGACGATACTCCCTGGTCCAAGGCCTTTCTGGCTTCCGCCTATGCGTCCCGGGGGCTCAAGATGCGCTTTACCTCCGGTACAGGGGCGGAAGTGCAGATGGGTTATGCCGAAGGGAAATCGATGCTCTACCTGGAAGCCAAGTGTGTTTATGTGACCAAAGGTGCCGGTGTTCAGGGCCTGCAGAATGGTTCCATCAGCTGTATCGGGGTTCCCGGGGCGGTGCCCGGCGGGATCAGGGCTGTCCTGGCAGAGAACCTCATCACCACCATGCTGGACCTGGAAGTGGCCTCCGGCAACGACCAGACCTTCAGCCATTCCCCCTTCCGGCGGACGGCCCGGACCATGATGCAGTTCCTGCCCGGAACTGACTTCATATTCTCCGGCTACAGTGCAGTTCCCAACTACGACAACATGTTTGCCGGCTCCAACTTTGATGCCGAGGACTACGATGACTACCTGGCCCTGCAGCGGGATCTGGTGGTTGACGGCGGTCTCCGGCCCGTTACGGAAGAGGAAGTAATTGCCGTCAGGAACAAGGCTGCCCGCGCCCTGCAGGCTGTTTTCCGGGAACTGGGTCTGCCGCCCATTACCGATGAAGAGGTAGAAGCGGCCACCTATGCCCACGGCAGTGAAGATATGCCCGAGCGCAATGTGGTGGAAGACCTGAAGGCGGCCCAGGAACTCTTTACCGGTCCCATTACCGGCCTGGATGTGGTAAAGGCCCTGGCGAAGAACAACTTCACCGATGTCGCGGTAAATGTTCTGGAAATGCTCAAACAGAGGATTTCCGGCGATTACCTGCATACTTCCGCCATTATCGACAGCAATTTCGTCGTCAAGAGTGCAGTCAACGATCCCAATGATTATGCCGGTCCGGGTACAGGCTATCGGCTGACCGGAAAGCGCTGGGAAGAGATTAAGAACATTCCCTTCGCGATCCGTCCGGAAGAAATCGGCCAGTAGAGTCCAGGGGAAAGGGGTGAAGGCAATGCAAGTTGACGAAAAATTGGTTAGGCAGATAGTAGAAGAAGTGCTCTCCAGCATGGGCCAGGGGACGGCTGCTCCCAAATTGGAGGCAGCGGGGGCGGCGCCTGTCAGCGGCGTGGAGTTTACCGAGCTGGGCACTGCTGAGAAGGGTACCAAAGCCGACGAGGTTGTCATCGGCCTGGGACCGGCCTTCGGTCTCTACCAGATCAAGACCATCAAGGGCATCCCCCATGCCGCCGTTTTAAGGGAGCTAATTGCCGGTATTGAGGAAGAGGGTGTTACGGCCCGGGTAATCCGGGTGAAACATACCTCAGATGTCGCTTTCATTGCTCATACAGCAGCCAAGCTCTCAGGTTCGGGCATTGGCATCGGCATCCAGTCCCGGGGTACCACTGTCATCCACCAGAAGGATTTGGATCCCCTCTCCAATTTGGAGCTGTTCCCCCAGTGTCCCTTGCTGACTCTGGAAACCTATAGGGCCATTGGGCGGAATGCGGCCCAGTATGCCAAGGGTGGCTCGCCAAAGCCTGTTCCGGTGGAAAATGACCAGATGGCCCGGCCCAAGTACCAGGCGGTGGCGGCAGTCCTGCATATAAAGGAAACGGAGCATGTCGAAAAAAATGCCAAACCAGTAGAGCTGAAGGTTACTTTCAAGTAAAAGGAGGTGCCCCCATGGTGGACAAGAATGCCCTGGAACAAATAGTGCGGGAAGTGATGAAATCCCTCCAGGAATCCGGTCCCAAGGGCGGGGATAACCCGGCGGTCAACGCTGACCAGGGCCTCGATCCGGCCCGGGACTATCCCCTGACCACCAAACGACCGGACCTGATTCGTACCCCTACCGGAAAGAGCCTTGATGAAATTACCCTGGATAAAGTCCTAAAGGGTGAGGTAACACCCCAGGATGTCCGGATTTCTGCCGAAACCCTGCGTTTGCAGGCAGAAATAGCGGAAAAGGTCGGCCGCCCGCAATTCGCCCGCAATTTGCGGCGAGCGGCAGAACTCACCCAGGTACCCGATGATCGTATCCTGGCCATTTATCGTGCCCTCAGGCCCCACCGGTCCACGAAGGAAGAACTCCTGGCCATTGCCGATGAACTGGAGAGCAAGTACAACGCCAAGGCCAACGCAGCTTTGGTCCGCGAAGCAGCCGAGGTTTATGAGCGCCGTGGCCTGCTGAGAACTGCCTAAAAAGCTGGATGAGCGGGTTTTTCAGCGGGGAAGGCTGCTGGAAAACCCGCTCCCCTAAGGGGTGATTAATTTGCCGCTCATTGCAGGCATAGATGTAGGCAACGCCACAACAGAAGTAGCTTTAGCCCGGGTGACGGGTGGCCAGCCCACCTTTTTGAGCAGCAGCATTGTTGCCACCACCGGGATAAAAGGGACGCGGGAGAATTTAAACGGAATTTTTTCTGCCCTGAGGCAGGCTTTGGATAAGGCAGGTTTGGCCTTACAGGATCTGGACCTGATTCTCATCAACGAAGCGGCGCCGGTCATAGGTGACGTGGCCATGGAGACAATAACCGAGACTGTGGTCACCGAATCTACCATGATTGGGCACAACCCTGCCACACCGGGCGGGATCGGCCTGGGGGTAGGAAAGACCGTTCTCATAGATGGTTTACAGGCAGTAGCGCCGGGGGACAGGGTAATAGTGGTGGTACCGGCAGCCTGGGATTTTGCCCTTGCCGCCCAGGAAATCAACCGAGCCCTGAGCCGGGGCATAGAGGTGGTGGGGGCCATTGTGCAGCGGGATGACGGTGTCCTCATTGCCAACCGCCTGCAGAAGGTTATTCCCGTGGTGGATGAGGTGCGCCTGATCGAGAAGGTTCCCCTGGGCATGCCGGCCGCCATCGAAGTAGCCCCCCAGGGGGCGGTAATTAAAACTCTGTGCAATCCCTATGGAATAGCTACCGTCTTTGACCTTAACCCGGAGGAAACGAAACAGATTGTACCCCTGGCCCGGGCCCTGATTGGCAATCGTTCTGCCGTTGTTATAAAGACCCCGGAGGGCGATGTCAAAGCCCGGCGCATTGCCGCCGGAAAGCTTGATTTGATTGGCCCCCGCTTTTCCCGGCAGGTGGACGTGGAAGAGGGCGCCGAGGCCATCATGGCCGCCCTCGCGGAAGTATCACCCCTGCAGGATGTCAGGGGAGAGCCGGGAACCAATGCCGGTGGCATGCTGGAGCGGGTAAGGCAAACAATGGCCGAGCTGACGGGCAAACAGGCGGGGGAAATAACCATTCAGGACTTGCTGGCCGTGGACACCTTTGTTCCCCAGCGGGTCCAGGGGGGAATAGCAGGGGAATTCTCCCTGGAGAATGCTGTGGGACTGGCGGCCATGGTAAAGGCCGACCGCTTGCAAATGCAGCGGATTGCCCGGGAATTGGAGGAAGAAATTGGGGTGCGGGTGGAGGTAGGCGGTGTGGAAGCGGACATGGCCATACGGGGCTGCCTGACCACACCGGGAACAACCAAACCCCTGGCCATCCTCGATTTGGGTGCCGGCTCCACCGATGCTGCCTACATCAATGCCGACGGAAAAGTGGAGACAGCCCATCTGGCCGGAGCCGGGAATATGGTAACCCTCCTCATCGCCGCCGAACTGGGCCTTGATGATCTGGGCCTGGCCGAAGATATTAAGAAATATCCCCTGGCCAAGGTGGAGAGCCTCTTTCATATCCGCCATGAGGACGGAACCGTCGAATTCTTTACTGAACCCTTACCGCCGGAGACCTTTGCCAAGGTCGTGATTCTAAAGGAAGAATTTGTCCCCCTCCCCGGGGAACAGAATTTGGAGAAGGTGCGGCTGGTGCGGCGGGAAGCCAAGAGGCGGGTTTTTGTTGATAATACCATCAGGGCCCTGGAACGGGTTGTCCCCACCGGCAATATCCGCGATCTCGATTTTGTCGTCCTGGTTGGTGGTTCCTCCCTGGACCAGGAGGTAACCGGCTTTATCACCGACCGGCTGTCGGAATACCGGGTGGTGGCCGGTCAGGCCAATGTCCGGGGGACGGAAGGA
>DUTA01000117.1 GCA_012842325.1 Bacillota bacterium
GCCAGCATTTTGTGCCGGAAGAGGCCGATGCCCATGGCCTCCGCGGCAATCTCGTCCTCCCGGATGGCTTTAAAGGCCCGCCCGTAGCTGGAATTGATGAGCCGGCTCACAACAAAGAGGGTGAGGAGGGCAAAACCCCAGCTCCACCACAGGTTGGTATAGGCCGGTATTGCTTTCAGGCCCAGGGCTCCATTGGTCACCGACCGGATATTGGTAATGACAATCCGGATAATTTCCGAAAAGCCCAGGGTGGCAATGGCCAGGTAGTCCCCCCGGAGGCGCAGCACCGGGGCGCCAATGAGGAAGCCCATCAGGGCACTCAGCAGGCCACCCAGCAAGAGGGCCGCAAGAAAAGGCAGTTGTATCTGATCCAGGGGAGAAACCAGGGGCACCATAAAGAAATTCATCTGCTTGACGGCCGGCGGCATCATCAAAAGGGTGGTGGTGTAAGCGCCTACCGCCATAAAGCCGGCATGACCCAGGGAAAACTGGCCGGTAAAGCCGTTGATCAGGTTCAGGCTCAGGCCCAAGCCAATATTGATCCCAATGAGATTTAAGATCCGCACCTGGTAGGGGTTGAGGTTCCCCCCGGCCCAGTAAAGGAAGACAAGCAAACACAGGATAACTGCCCCTGTCAGGATGGGACCCCACCGGTTAGGCTCCCGCCGGTATGCTTTCGCCACTAAAGAGTAAAAACCAGTATCTTGCCAAGCTCTTTTTCCCATTCTCTTACACCTTCTCTGCTATTTTTTCCCCCAGGAGGCCGGTCGGCCGGAAAAGAAGGGTCAAAATGAGGATAACGAAGGCAAAGGCATCGCGGTAACCGGCCAGGTCGGGGAAAAAGGCAACCAGCATTATTTCACCAATTCCCAACAGAAAGCCCCCCAGAACAGCCCCGGGAATGTTGCCGATACCGCCAAAGACAGCGGCTATAAAACACTTCAAACCGGGCATGACCCCGATGAAGGGATGAATCTGGGGATACCGGAGGGCCCACATAATTCCCCCCACGGCAGCCAGGGTAGACCCGGTGACAAAGGTAAAGCTTATGATCCTGTCCACATCGATGCCCATCAAGCGGGCCGTATCATAGTCCCGGGAAACGGCCCGCATGGCCATCCCTGTTTTCGTCCTGTAGACCAGGTAGGAGAGGGCCAGGAGGAGAAGGATGGTCACCGCCGGTATCACCAGAGCCAGGGTCATGATGGATACACCGCCGATATTGTGGGTTGCCGCCAGCCATTCGGGCTGGTACACGGCTTTGGCCCGGCCGCCGAAAAGGACGGTTCCCAGGTTCTCCAGGAAGAAGGAAACCCCAATGGCAGAAATCAATACGGAAATGCGGGGAGAATCCCGCAGGGGTCGGTAGGCGACCCTCTCAATGCCCGCCCCCAGGGCAGCAGTGAGGACAACGGCCAGGATCACCGACAGCCACCAGGGCAGGGAAAAGATCAGCATCCCGTAAAAAACCATATAAGCCGCCATCATCAACAGGTCGCCGTGGGCAAAATTGATCAGGCGCAGAATCCCGTAGACCATGGTATAGCCAATGGCAATCAGGGCATAGAGGCTGCCCAGGGAAATGCCATTGGCCAGGTGCTGAAAAAACAAGTCTAAACTCATTATTCCACTCCCCTGCTTTTACCGGCCCTCCCCCCACCCGGAGGGGTGGGGGGAGGGGAATTTATTGGTTAGTTCGGATTCACTGTGGTCAGGTACTTGAATTCCCCGTTTTCTACCCTGAGGATTACAGCACTCTTGGTGGCATCGCCATTCTCATCCAGGGTGATGATTCCCGTCACACCTTCGAAGTTTTCCGTGGCCGCCAGGGCATCGCGGATGGCCTGGGGTTCGGCACTTCCTGCCCGCTCGATGGCATCGAGGATTACCATGTAGGCATCAAAACCCAGGGCAGCGAAGGCGTTGGGCTCCTTGCCGAATTTTTCGGTGTAAACCTTGACAAATTCCTTGGCTGCGTCAGTGACAGTAGCCTCGGGGCTGTAGTGGGTGCTGAGGGCGACTCCTTCCACGGCCTCACCGCCCACCTCGATAAATTCCGGTGCCTCCCAGGTATCGCCGCCGAGGAAGGGCTGGGTAATCCCCAGTTCCCGGGCCTGGCGAATCATCAGGGCGCTGTCCCCGTAGGTACCGGGGGCAAAGATTACATCGGGGTTAAGATTCTTCACGGTGGTCAGCTGGGCCGTGAAATCCTGGTCCCCCTTCTGGTAGTCCAGAACTGCCAGAATGCTGTCTTCGCTGCCCGTGAATTCAACAAAGGCCTCCTGGAAATAATTGCCCAGACCAACGGCATAATCGTCGGCCACGTTGCGGATGATCACAGCCGTATCGGCCCCCAGATCCTCAAAGGCATACTGGGCCATAACCCGGCCCTGGAAGGGGTCAATAAAGCAGACCCGGAAGTAGTAGTCATTCCCCCGGGTAACCAGGGGGTTGGTGGGAGAGCAGCCCACAACAGGAATGCCCTTTTCCTGGGCCACGGGACCGCCGGCCATGGACATACTGCTGCCGTAGCTGCCGATAATGGCAACCACATTGTGGTGCTCGATCAAACGATGGACGGCATTGGCCGCTTCCGATTTATCCGTCTTGTTATCCTCCAGGAACAGCTGTATCTTCTTGCCCAATACCTCAGGGTAAAGCTCATTGGCCAACTCTATTCCTTCCCAGGTCATCTGACCCCCGGCGGCAGAATCACCGGTCATGGGTTCATAAACTCCGATCCGGATCACATCTTCTCCTGCTTCTTCACCGCCGCCACCGGTCCCAGTCCCGCCACAGCCGGCCAGGGTCAAGACGGACACCAACATTACTGCCAGAGCAAGCACTAGTCCTTTCTTTTTCACGTTTTTCCCTCCCTGCAAAAATGCATTTGAACCCCCTGTAACATGAAACCTGCTCCCTTTCCATAACCCCCCCTTTGCCTGCTACACCAAGGTGGTATTTCACCCTGTGTATACATTTGTTTATGGAGTATAGACAGCAATGATCTTATTATTAGACCTTCCCGGCGAAATTCCTGCCTGCGCTCAATGATATTGGGTAACAATTTTTAGCAGCGGGCTGCAGCGCGACGGCCGGGCCGGTCCCTAATAAACAGCACCAATATGGCACTGGTAAGAAAGTGGCCGAAATATTCATCAAATAACCTCCCGCCTGGTCTGCAGGAGGTTAATGATTGGCATGGGACTGGGCCAGGAGGCTGCCGCAGAGGCCGAATAGCAGTCCCGTTACCACCAGCACAGGGCCGACGGCCAGGGCGACCTCTACCCCCGGCCGGAGGGGCAAAAAGGGCAGGGCTGCCAGGAGGCGGGAAAAGAGCAGGGGGAAAAACAGGAGGGAAAGCAAAAAGGCCAGCATTCCCCCGGCCAACCCCAGCAGGGAACCCTGCAGGAGAAAGGGCATGACGGCAAACCAGGGTCCCGCCCCCAACAGGCGATAGATTTCCATTTCCTCCTCCCGGGCCAGTAAACCCAGGTGAACGATATGGGAGATGGTGATCATCATCACCACCCCCACAAAGATCAGGGTAAAGAGGGCTCCCAGGCGCAGGACGGTAGAGAGACGGGTCAGGCGCTCCATGGTCTGGCGGCTGTCCCGCACTCCGTCCACACCCGGCAGATTCTCCGCCTGGCGGGCCACAGCCAGGCCCTGTTCCGGCCTGACCCCCACTTCAAAATAACTGAGAAAGGGATTAAAGCCGGCCAGGGCTGCCAGCTCAGCACTGTGTGACCCCAAAACTTTATTCATTTCTTCCAGGGCCTCTTCCTGGGAGACGAAGCGGATGGCAGTAACTCCCTCCAGGGCCGCCAGTTTTTCCTCCAGCACTGCAACCTGCTCCCCCGTTACATCTTCCTTCAGGAAGACTGTCACCGCCGTCTCTTCCCCCAATTGACCCACCAGCCACTGGACCTCTTCCCCACCGGCAAAGACAAAGGCCGCAAAAAGAAGAAGCAGGGTAATGCTGACCAGGGAGAATATTACTGCCACCGGCCGGTTTTTGGCATCCCGCCAGGCCTCAGCAAAGAAATAGCCGAGATTGGTAAACACTCCTTCTCCCCCCTATTGCCTGTCCTTCCTGCCAGCGCCGGCCACCTGGTGCAGGCGTCCCCCCTCGAGGAGCAGCACCCGGCCCGGCAGCATCTCCAACAGCCGGGTATCGTGGGTAGCCACCACCCGGGTAATGCCCTTCTCCCCGGCCCGGGCCAGGACGGCAGCGACAAAACCCACACTGGTTGCATCCAAATTCCCTGTCGGCTCATCGGCCAAAAGGAGCCGGGGTTCCCGCACCACCGCCCGGGCCAGGGCAACCCGCTGCCGTTCCCCCCAGGAAAGGGTCTGCACCATACTTCCAACTCTGTCAGCCAGGCCAACCTCCTCCAGGACAGCCAGGGATCTCTGCCGGTTTTCCGACCAGGGCACCCCGAGGACCCGCAGGGAAAGGGCTACATTTTCCAGGGCCGTGCGCCCCGGTATAAGCTTGAAATCCTGGAACACCGCCCCCGTCAGACGGCGCAGGCGGCGGATATCTTCGGCCTGGGCTTTGCCCAGGGAAATTCCGGCTACCTCCAGCTCCCCCGCCGTCGGCTTTTCCATCCCCAGCAGCAATTTCAAGAGGGTGGTTTTTCCCGCGCCGCTGGCACCCACCACATAAACAAGTTCCCCGGCAGCTACCTGTAAATCTATTTCCTGTAAAGCCTGGGTCCCATTCTCGTACACCTTGGCTACTCCCCGGGCGTGAATCAAGCCTACCCCTCCCTGTACAGCTCCTTATTCTTCTCTGCCAGCCCCGGTTTTCTCCTCAGAAACTCACTGTCATTTCCAAAGCATCATCGGCCACCTTTATTTCCCGCAGGCGAATCCCGGGAACCAGGGAAGGTACAGTGAGGGTAAAGTGGGTTTCCTCCCGGTAGTCGGCCAAAACCGTAGGGCTGATAGGCATTCCCCAGAGCCAGATTTCCTCCACATCGAAACTGCCCTCCCGGCCCCCTTCACCCAGGGACAGCTTCCCCTTCAGGGTGAGGCCCCGTTCCGGAACGGTGAAAACAAGCTTGCCCCCGGAGCCGGAAAACTGGGCCCCTTTCAAGATGGGCGAAGAAGCAAGGCTGGCGTTCAGGACCGTAAAGGGAAGCCGCCCCTTCAACCCTCCCCTGGTTAACTGCCAGTCCATCTCCAGGGCCTCCTGCCCGCCGGAGGACATCAGTTCCAGCAGCTCCGCCGCGGCCAGCTTTAAGTAGGGAATAAGCTCCTGCAACCACATGTCCTCCAACTCGGCCAGGTATCTTTCGTATTCCTGCCTCCGGTCGCCCAGACCGGCCAGGCTGGCCTCCAGTTCCACCCTGGTCTCCTCCAGCTGCCGCAGTTTATCCCTGGCCTCAAGGACCACCCTCGCCAGCTCGTCCCGGTTGGCGGCAAGGGTTTCCTTCAGGGCCACGGCCGTTTCCCGGGCCCGGATCAGATGTCCCAGGGCCCGTTCCACGCCCCGGACGGCCAGAATAATCGTATCCAGGCGCTGCCAGAAGTCGCTGAAGGAAGCGGCGCCCACAATGAGATCGAGATAGGAAACGGGGCCCAGCTTCTGCAGCCAGCGCAGGGCCTCGGTGGCCGTCGCCCTGGCTCCTTCGTAACCGGAAACGGCCTTTTCGTAGTCGAGCTCCGCCTGGGCCAGGGCTTCTGCCACCTGCTCCTGCCTTTCCTGGAGGGCAGCCAGTTCCCTTTCCTGCTGCTTTATATCTTCCAGAACTAAAAAAAGCTCGGCCAGTGTCTCTTTCTCGGCCCGGTCCAGGGATTCAAGCTGGTGGTGCATCTCCCCCAGGGGAGGCAGGTTTTCCCCCTGCTCCTGTCCCTTTCCCTGTCCCAGGGGCAGGGCGAGGAAAATGCAGGCAAGAAGGAGAAAAGCCACCGGCAGGGCCTTTTTTCTTATGTAAGCCATCATCCTTCACCTCAAAGATGGGCTGCAGCCGGCATCCAGCCCGCACTGACAGACAAAACCGGCCAAAGGGGACAGCCCGCCAAGTACAGCAAGGAACTCTTTTAAACAGTCCCTATTTTCATGGCCCTTTTATTCTACATGCCTCCAACCTTTTCCTGCCTCCTTGAAAACACTCTTAATCCAACCTGGTGCCGGAAGAGCCCCAAAACTGCAGTCTGTCCGGGCATGTAGTTGGAAACTTTACGCCGTCTCCGTGCGTCTACAAAACATACCAATATTTGAACGGGGAGAGGATTTTTTTACTGTTGCCAGGAAAAACGAGGCTTCTTGCTCAATTGCTAACCTCTGGTATTGCTCCTCCCCGGCTGCCTGTCCGAACAGGCCGGGGAGAGAAATGGGGAAAAGCCCTGGACAGAGGGCCCGCAGAACCACTGCCCCGCAAAAGGGCACGGGCAATGATACCACTCCCGACAGCAGTACTGAAATCCAGGCCGTTTCCGGGCTGCCCGCCGGCATGAAAATGCCCGGAAGATCGGTAAAATAGAAAACGAAGGTGCTTTGGAATTGCAGGTAGGAGGGAAATGTGTTACAATCTGCCGCGAGCAGTCTATTATAAAAGGTGATCCGGATGAAACAAGAACGGCCGTATCCCAAAGTCACAATATCCCCCAAGGCAGAGGCCAGTGTCAGGCATGGGCATCCCTGGATTTACGGGGAAGAGATTCTTCAAATAGAGGGCGAACCCCAAAACGGCGGCCTGGTGGACGTGGTGGCCGGAAAGACCTTTCTGGGTACGGGCTTTTACAACAGTATCAGCAAGATTGCCGTCCGCCTCATTTCCCGCAACGCCAACGATGTATTCGACCATCGCTTTTGGCGCCGCCGGGTGGAATATGCCCTTCGCTACCGTAAAACCGTCATGCCTGGTGCAGACTTTACCTGTTGCCGCCTGGTTCACGGTGAGGCGGACCAGATGCCGGGGCTGACCGTGGACCGCTTCGGCAGCATCCTGTCGGTGCAGAACACCTGTCTCGGCATGGAACAGATCAAGGATACCCTTTACCATGCCCTTTGGGATGCCCTTACCGAAATGGGGGAAACTGTCATCGGTATCTATGAACGCAATGACATTGGCCTGCGTACCCGAGAAGGGCTAGCGGAGTATAAGGGCTGGTACCGTTCTGACACCATACCTGCGCCGGCATCCACTGTGACGGAGATACAGGAAAACGGTGTGCGCTATCTGGTAGATGTGGAAAAGGGCCAGAAAACTGGCTTTTTCCTGGACCAGAAATATAACCGGGCCGCCGTGGCCCGGCTTGCCAGGGGTAAGCGGGTACTGGACTGCTTTACTTATTCCGGCTCCTTCGGCCTTAATGCGGCGCTGGGCGGGGCGGCCCATGTGACCTGCGTGGATATCTCCCAGGCAGCTATCGATCTGGCAAAAGCAAATGCCGCCCTCAACGGCCTGGACGGAAAAATGGACTTTCTGTGCGCCGACGTCTTTGACCTGCTGACAGAGCTGGCAGAGGGAAAATGCCGCGACTACGACTTTATCATCCTTGACCCGCCGGCCTTTACCAAATCCCGCAAGACGGTGCAGGCCGCCGCCCGCGGCTATAAAGAGATCAACCTGAAGGCCATGAAGCTGCTGCCCCGGGGCGGCTATCTGGCCACCTGCAGCTGCAGCCACTTCATAACGGACGACTTATTCCGCAAAATACTGGCAAAGGCTGCCAGGAATAGCGCCAAATCCCTCAGGCAGATTGAAGCCCGCCAGCAAGCCCCGGACCATCCCATCCTGTGGAATGTTCCGGAGACGGACTACCTTAAGTTTTATATCTTCCAGGTTGTCTGACCTGTTTCTGAGGAGGCCAAACCAGGCCTTCTTAACCACAAAAAATCCGAACCCTTTCCCAGCCGGAAAAAGGTTCGGATTTTTCCTTTGGTGGACCTGAGGGGATTCGAACCCCTGGCCTCCTGAATGCGAGTCAGGCGCTCTCCCACTGAGCTACAGGCCCATATTTCACATCTTAATTGTAAACGGTATAGATAAAGACGTCAAGCCAAACCCAACCCGACTATTCAACCAGCGGGGTATTTATCTTCCGCCAGGACTATTTCCGGCACAAAATCCGGCCGGCTTTCCCGTTCCTTCGAATCCCAGACCACCAGTTCCCGTATTTTATTATCTTCCAGTAAAATCTTCCAGGCCTCATACACCCGCTGGATGAACTCCGGCCTGAGCTCTTTTTTCTCCGTTATTAAAGGGCACTGGTAAGGGACCTGTACCGGATCGTAGATGAGGAGGAGGGAACCGTCGGCCAGGAGGTGGGGGGCCAGGGGGTAGAAGCGGCACTGGAGGGGGCGCATGGCCCGGGGACAGGGTTTGGTGCAGGTGACGAAATGCACCGTTCCCTTCCAGCTGGGAGGGAAATTATAGTATTTCACCTTCTGGACCTGCCACTTTAACCAGTCCTCTTCCCCGCTAAAGAGCTGTTCCTCCCCGGGGTAAAGATAGATACCCATGTCCTTTCCTCCCCGGCAGCAGGCCCGGCCGCACAAAACACCGCAGTCGTACTCCAGGGGAGTTACCTCAGAGAGCAATTGGTATAATTTTTGATAGGTCTCCTTAGCCAGGGCCACCTTTCCACCTCGTCTATTAGATAATAAGGGGAACATTTCACGATAATTATTAGGCCATGAAGCTCAATTTGTCAAGGAGTTACCGGCAGGCAGTGGTAGAGCGACCAGAGTTTCGTTCACAGATATTTAATCGCTTAAAAAAGATATTGAAAAGGGTGGGTATCCCTGAGATATTATGGGTGTGGAAAAGAAACCAAATACCTCAGAAAGGAGACCCAC
>DUTA01000118.1 GCA_012842325.1 Bacillota bacterium
CCACCGCCCCGGCTGGGGCAGTCAGGATCTCCAGGCGGGATACGGCGGCAATGCTGGGCAGGGCTTCCCCGCGAAACCCCAGGGTCACAATCCCTGTCAGGTCTTCCTTGGTTTTTATCTTACTCGTGGCATGGCGCCTGAGAGCCAGGAGGACCTCCTCCTGGGTCATACCGACACCATCGTCCCGAACCCTGATAAATTCCAGGCCCGAACCGGCAAATTCAACATCAACATGGGCGGCCCCGGCATCGATGGCATTCTCCATCAATTCCTTCACCACAGCGGCCGGGCGCTCTATCACTTCTCCGGCGGCGATTAGGTTGGCAACCTCCCTGTCCAAGACCACAATGCGGGACAATCTACCTTCCCCCTTTATCTTCCCCCTTGAGGAGTGACTGCAATTCTACCAGGGCCTGCAATGCTTCCAGAGGGGTCATATTCAAGGGATCCAGACACTGCAGGGCGGCCAGTACCTCCCTTTCCTGAAAAGAAAATAGGTCCAGTTGAACCGGTTCAAACCCGGTGCTGGCTATCTCCTTTGCTGCCTCCTGCTCCCCTTCCAGCAGGGCCAGGATTTCTTCGGCGCGCCTAATTACAGCTTCCGGCAGACGGGCCAGACGGGCCACGTGAATACCGTAACTCCGATCACTGGCGCCGGGAATAATCCTGCGCAGGAAAATGATATCTTTGCCCCTTTCTTCTACGGCAATGGTATAGTTTTTAACCTGCTGATAATCCTTGGCCAGGGTCGTCAATTCGTGGTAGTGGGTGGCAAAGAGGGTCTTGGCCTTCAACCGCTCCAGAATGTATTCGGCAACGGCCCTAGCAATGGCCAGGCCATCATAGGTGGAGGTGCCCCGGCCGATTTCATCCAGAATGATCAGACTGTTGCTGGTGGCATTGCGCAGGATATTGCCCACCTCATTCATTTCCACCATAAAGGTACTCTGGCCCGATGCCAGGTCGTCGGCAGCCCCAACCCGAGTGAAGATCCGGTCAACGACACCGATTTCCGCCGCCCTGGCCGGAACGAAACTCCCCATCTGGGCCATGAGGACAATGAGGGCTACCTGGCGGATATAGGTTGATTTGCCCGCCATATTGGGTCCGGTAATAAGAAGAAGCTGGTTTTGGCTGTCCAGCAGGGTGTCGTTGGGAACAAAGGGGGTATCGGTCAGCATTTGCTCTACCACCGGGTGGCGGCCGTCCTGAATGGCAATCCGGTTGTCAGTAGTCAGGGTGGGCTTATTATACCGGTATTTTATGGCCGCCTGGGCCAGGGAAAGGAGGGCATCGATTTCCCCAATTATTTTGGCTACCCGCTGCACCCGTTCAATCTCCCCGGCCACCTGCTGCCTTAACTCGATAAACAGCTGGTATTCCAGCTCGATGCACCTGTCCTGGGCTCCGGTTATCTCCGCCTCCCATTCTTTTAGTTCCGGTGTTATGAAACGTTCGGCGTTGACCAGGGTCTGTTTCCGGATATAATCCTGGGGCACGGCTGCCAGGTTGCTCTTGGTGACCTCCAGGTAATAACCAAAGACCTTGTTGTAGCCAACCTTGAGGTTTTTGATGCCCGTGCGTTCCCGTTCCCTGACTTCCAGTTCAGACAGCCACTTCCGCCCTTTTTTGGTCAGGGCCCGCAGCCGGTCTACCTCCCCATGGTAACCAGTCTTGATCAAATTGCCCTCCCGCAGGCTTGCCGGCGGATCTTCGTTCAGGGCAGCCTCCAATAGCTGCCAGAGGTCGGTACAGGGGTCCAGGGCCTCCCGGAGGGAAGTCAGCCTGGGGGCCTTTGCTGCCGCCAGCGCCTCCTTAATGGCCGGCAACAGGGCCAGGGATCTCTTCAGAGCCAGAAGATCCCGAGCTGTGGCCGTTTGGTAGACCACCTTACCCATCAGGCGCTCCAGATCGTAGATCCCTTTGAGGCTGTCGGGAAGGGCTGTCCGAAGGGCGCTCTCAGCGACGAAATCTTCCACCGCCTCCAGGCGCTCGGCAATCCTTTCCTTATTGAGCAAAGGCTGTTCCACCCACTGCCGCAGGGTTCTACCCCCCATGGCGGTAAAGGTATGATCCAGCACCCCCAGGAGGGTAGCTCTTGTCTTGTCATTCCGCAGGCTCCTGGTCAGCTCAAGATTCCGCCTCGTTGCCCCGTCAATAACCATATAGTCGCTGACCCGGTAGGCCTCTAATCCTTTGATGTGTATGGGATCTACCCTTTGGGTTTCCCGCAGGTAGCAAAGGATGGCTCCGGCGGCACAGGCACCGGCCTGAAACTCTTCCCCTTCCGGCAGGCTGACGGAGGCCAGTTCCCTTTCCAGCAAAGCAAGGGAGGCCGCCAGAGCGAATTCCTCCTCCCGGCGGGGAGAAGGCAAGACCGGGAAGAAAGGCTTCAGTTCCTTTATTAGCTGCTGCAGTTCCCCATCATCCCGGGGGTAAAGGCACTCAGCCGGCTGCAGCCGCAGCATTTCACTGCGCAGGGCGTCAACCTGCCCTGTTCCTCTGAACCCGGTCACTTTAAAATCCCCCGTCCCGGCATCGATATAAGCCAGGCCCAGGGAGGTCCCATACTGGGCTACTGCAGCCAGGTAATTGTTTTTCTTTGCCTCCATCACCTGGGGATCGAGAAAGGTTCCCGGGGTCACGATCCTGGTAACTTCCCTTTTTACCAGGCCGGTGCTGGTCCTGGGATCTTCCACCTGTTCGCAAATGGCCACTTTATAGCCCTTTTCCAGGAGACGGGCGATATAGGTGTCGGCGGCATGGTAGGGCACACCACACATGGGCATCCGCTTCCCCTTGCCTGCATCCCGTCCCGTCAGGGTAATCTCCAACTCCCTGGCGGCAATTTCTGCATCTTCGAAGAACATCTCGTAAAAATCCCCTAAACGAAAAAAGAGGATTTTGTCCTGGTGCTGTGCTTTGATCCTTTTATACTGGGCCACCATAGGGGTATCGGCCATCGGCATCCCTCTTCTCAGAATACTGCTTGTTTTTAATTATAACACAGGGTACTTTGGAAAAAAAGGAAGAACCAGGTACACTGGTCCTTCCCGCCTGTTTCCATCCATACCCTTTGCCCTTTAAACCAGCTCCCCATACAGGTTCCATGTTTGGGGGCGGGTGATGCGCACCGTCACCAGCTGCCCCATCAATTCCTCAGCCCCGGGGAAGAGCACCAGCTTGTTGGTCCGGGTCCGTCCCGTCAGGAACCGCCCCTCCTTCTGGCTGGTTCCCTCCACCAGCACCTCAACCTCCCGGCCCCGCAGTTCCTCATTTATTTCCTTGCTGATGCGGTCCTGTAATTCCATCAACCGGTTCAGCCGTTCCTTCTTCACCTCCTCCGGCACCTGGTCCTTCATATTGGCTGCCGGAGTGCCGCTGCGGGGGGAGAAGACAAAGGTAAAGGCATTGTCAAAGCGAACCCGCCGGACAATGTCCAGGGTGGCGGCAAAGTCTTCCTCTTCCTCACCGGGGAAACCCACGATAATATCGGTAGTAATGCTGTTGTTTGGTACCTCTTCCCGAATTCTATCTACCAGTTCCAGGTAATCTTCCCGGGTGTAACCCCGGTTCATCCGTTCCAGAACCCGATTGCTTCCCGCCTGAATGGGAAGGTGAAAATGTTCGCATACTTTGTCGCAGTCCCGGACAGCTTCAATAATTTCCTCCGAAAAATCCCGGGGATGGGAGGTTGTATAGCGGATGCGCTGGATTCCTTCCACCTGATTAACTTCCCGCAAGAGGCGGGCAAAGGAAACCCCCCTTTCCAGATCCCGCCCATAGGTATTGACATTCTGCCCCAGGAGGGTCACTTCCTTGTAACCTTCCCGGGCCAGCTGGGTAACCTCATTAATAATATCCTGGAGGGGACGGCTTTGCTCCTTACCCCGAACATAGGGGACTATACAATAGGTACAAAAATTGGTACAGCCATAGGTAATAGTAACATAGGCTTTCAGTTTCCCTTCCCGCTGGGCGGGAAGATCCAGCAGGGAAGCCTGGCCTTCTTCCCACACCTGCACTACAGGTTCAGCCTGAGCGGCAGCCCTGCCGATAAGCTCAGGCAGTTCCTGGATGTTGTGGGTACCGAAAACAAAGTCAACATGGGGGGCCTTGGCCAAAACCCTCTCCTTGTCCTTCTGGGCCATGCACCCACCCACACCGATTAAAAGATCCGGCCTCCTCTTTTTCAATGGCCGTAAGGCATTTAAACGTCCATAAATCTTGCGCTCTGCTGTCTCACGGACACAGCAGGTATTGAAGATAATCAGGTCTGCCTCTTCCATCCTGGCAGCCCTGCGATAGCCCATTGCAACCAAGATGCCGGCAAGGGTCTCACTGTCCCTTTCATTCATCTGACAGCCATAGGTCCGGATAAAATACTTTTTCCCCTTCCCAAAATCAGTAAAAGTTTCCGCAGACACCTTTAACACCTTCCCCAAAATCCCTTCTTTTTTCCTCAATATTGTTGCCCCGCTAACAATTGGTGTACAGCCGGTCTTCAATACATCAGTATAGCATGAAAAGATACAATCTTCTAGACCGGAATCCCTTCCGCCAGCCTGCACTCCCGGGGTGGAATGTCTGCCACTTCCTGGATGCTCGGTTGCCTGAGCAGATAATCATCCGTCCAGCCCAAGTGCTGTATTCTTACCGTAAACCGGGGTTTGACCCACCGGGCAGAAGGGGAAACCCGGGGGCCGTTGGCAAAGGGCCGGTCGGGGATCTGGAGCAGGCGCAAGCTTTCCGTCAAGCTGCGCCATTCCTCCTGGGTCAATCTGCCCGTTCCCACCCGCCCCACATAATGGAGAGAGCCCCGGTCATCATACAAGCCCAGGAGGAGGGCATTGGCTCTGGACCCGTCCAGGGTAAAACCCCCGATAACAGCCACCAGGTCATGGTAATTCTTTATTTTTAACCAGTAATCCTTCTTACCCCCCAGTATGTAGGGGGAATCCAGTCTCTTCATCACAATGCCTTCCAATCCCTGCTCCTTGACGGCTGCAAATAAAGCCCTGCCATCGCTGTAGCTGACCACTCTCAGGCAGTACCCGTTGGGGAAAATAATCCGGGAAAGTATTTCCTCCCTGTCCCGGAAAGGCCGTTCTCCAAGCCATTCCCCATTGCAGTAAAGAACATCAAAGATCAGATAGGCGATGGGGATGGTTCTTTGGAGTTCTTTGACCCGTTCCGGACGTCTGATGCCATCCCTTTTCATAACCCGGGAGAAGGAGGGTTTCCCATCCTGCCCCAGGGCAACCACCTCCCCGTCCAGGATGGCCGAGGCGGCGGTGCAGTAGGACTTGATAGCCGTCAGTTCTGGATAGTGCCAGGTTCGCTCCTTCCGCCTGCGATTGAATAGCCGAACGCCTATCCCGTCCCAATAGGTCAGGAGACGGACCCCGTCCCACTTGATCTGTCCGATCCATTCTGTCCCCCTGGGAATTGTGGTGCTGGCCTTGGGTTCCATGGGTATGACCGGTTCCACAGATTCTCCCTCCCCACCAAGAATCCACCTTTAGTTTGTGTCCCAGGAGGAAAAAATAACACCTTTCCTGTTGACCCGACTGGCAGCCTTTTCAACCACCAGCCATTAAAAAAGAGGGCTATTGCCCTCTTTTCTAAAGGCCGGCTTCTTGACCAATGGCCCGGTGCTGTTGCACCAGGACAAGATTCTGGGTAAGGACCTTCACCCGTTCCAGATGCGGGTCCTCGGTCCCCTGTAATACCAGGCCCTCTGCTTTCAGGATCCTGATATAATCGATAATTTCCCTGGAAAACCTCTCCCCGGGGCAGATCAGCGGTATCCCCGGCGGGTAGGCCATAATCATCTCGGCACTGATCGCCCCCTCGGCCTCGTCCAGGGAAACCGCCCTGGTTTCACCATAAAAGGCAGCCCGGGGCGACACCAGGGCGGCGGGCAAGGGCGGCAGGGCCCGGGTAAACTTCCTGATGCTCCCCCCTTTGCCCCAGGTCTTCACCAGATCCTGGAAACAGTCGACCAGGTACTGGACCATCTCCCAGCTATCTCCGATGCTGAGGAGAAGGATAATATTATAGAGGTCTGACAGCTCCACTTGTATCCGGTATTTATGGCGCAGGATTGACTCTACCTCCTGGCCCGACAGGCCCAATTGCTGGACATTTATGGTAATCTTGGTTGGGTCCAGATACCGGCAGCCCGGCCTGCCCTCGATATGCTTTTCATCAAGGAGCTCAATCCCCGGCAGCCGGGAGAGCTGCCTCCTTACCCAGCGGGCTTTCCTGAGCAGACCGGCCAGCAATCTGGTCCCCGCCAGGGCCATCTGCTTCCGGGCAAAATCCAGGGAGGCCAGCAAAATGTAGGAGGGGCTGGTTGTCTGGGTTAAGTTTAATACTGCCTTGACCCGCTGGGGATTGACCAGCTTGCCCTGCTGCAGGAGCAGAGAGCTTTGGGTCAGGGAACCCGTCAGCTTATGGGTACTGGCGGCACTGAGGTCGGCCCCGGCTTCCATGGCGGAAGGCGGCAGGTCCGGATGAAAGCAGAGGTGGGCTCCATGGGCCTCATCAACAAGGACCGGAACATTCCGGGCGTGGGCAACCTCCACAATACCCTCCAGGTCGGGGGCAACACCGTAATAGGTAGGATTAATTACAAATACGCCCTTGGCATCGGGATGCTCCCGGAGGGCCCGCTCCACGTCTTGCGGGGTAATACCGTGGGCAATACCAAAACGCTGATCAACCTCTGGTTGTAGATAAACCGGTTGCACGCCACTCAAAATCAGGCCACTGATGGCAGAGCGGTGGGCATTGCGCGGCACAATGAGCTTATCACCCGGGGCGCAAACGGCCATGATCATCGCCTGAATACCGCAGGTAGTTCCGTTCACCAAAAAGTAGGCATGTTCAGCCCCAAAAGCCTCGGCAGCCAGGTCCTGGGCTTCCTTAATAACATCCAGGGGGTTGAGGATATTATCTAGACCTTCCATACAGGTTAAATCAATGCCCAGGGTTGTGGCCCCTAATTTTTCCCTCAGCTCCGGATTGCCCCGGCCCTGTTTATGACCTGGTACATGAAAGGGAATAATCCCTTCCCCTCGATAGGCACACAGGGCTTCCCATAAAGGTGTTCTCTTTTGCTCTCTTTTCTCCATGACCCACCACCCTTATACACTTAATGTAGGCATTTATAAAGTGAATCTTTTTCATTTTCCACAACGTCTATATTAAAGCACACCAGAACCTCTTTGGCAAGACCGGTTGACACAAAAAAATAAGGCTAAACCGTACTCTCTTACGGCAGCCTTGTCCATTTATATAAAGGTATATCGGGGACAGGGTCCCCGTACTGCCAGTCCGCCCTGTCCCCTAGAAACCGGTTATTCTGCCTCCTCGGGGCTAATCCAGGCATTGGCCCACCAGCCGCTGCCAGGATTGCCCAGGGCCTCGCCCAGATTATCTTCTTTCGGCTTCCGTTCCCTTATCATTTCCTCCGTCAAGCCCAGGGTCCGCTGCTCTTCCCAGTGAATGCGGGTCTTCTGCAGGTCACCGGCAACTGCCGGAGGAGTTGTTCGGTACACATTTCCTCCTTTGCCCATATGCTGTGGCCACATCTCCTTCCGTCAGGTTCTTCCAGACCGGCAATAAGCTCCATTTCATCCCCCCAGCTGCCTGATCTGGTCCTGCAGGGCCAGGATACGCCGGTTTTGTTCCATCAACCTCTGGGCATAGCGTCGGTTTTCCCGGCGCAGGCGGTCATTGATCCGGGCCAGCTTTTCCGTCTCCTGCCGCTTTCCCCTTTCCGATGCCTCCAGAATATTCATCAGTACGCGGCGGCTTAAACGCAGATTCTCCACTTTGGCTTCCAGATCCCGTATCCTGAGACGCAGGTCCTCGACCTCTAGAAAATGATTGTAGTCGAGCATAGGCACACCACCTTACCCAATAATGTCTATATAATAGGTATGCCACCTGGTCCAGTTTCTATGCTATCCGCTATCTGTTTTTCAATTCATTAAAAAAAAAACGTGGGAGCATATCCCACGCTCAACCAAGCTATTCATCATTGTTCTTTAACCCAGAGTAGAGATCAACACCCCAGCGGCAATGGCAGACCCGATGACACCGGCTACGTTGGGACCCATGGCATGCATGAGCAGGAAATTTCTCGGATTCTCCCTTTGACCAACTACCTGACTCACCCGGGCGGCCATGGGTACTGCCGAGACCCCGGCGGAACCGATGAGGGGGTTGACTTTGCCGCCGGTCAATTTATACATCAACTTACCCATTAGTACCCCACCGGCGGTCCCCCCAGCAAAGGCAGCCAAACCCAATAGGATGATAAAGATGGTCTGCCAGGTCAGGAAAGTTTCTGCCCTGGCTGAGGCGCCAACCGTGAGACCGATAAAAATGGTGATGATATTGATCAGTTCATTCTGGGCTGTTTTGGAAAGCCGTTCTACCACCCCTGATTCCCGCAATAAATTCCCCAGCATCAGCGAACCTATAAGGGGCGTTGCATCGGGGAGGAAGAGACAGCAGATTATAGTTACTATAATAGGAAATAAGATCTTTTCAGTCTTGCTCACCGGGCGCAGCTGTTCCATCACAACCTGCCGTTCTTCCTTGGTAGTCAATGCCAGCATAATAGGTGGTTGGATAATTGGCACCAGAGCCATATAGGAATAGGCAGCGATGGCAACAGCACCCAGTAATTCAGGGGCCAGGATTGTAGCCGTATAGATAGCCGTCGGCCCGTCAGCACCGCCAATGATGCCAATGGCACCGGCCTGGGCGGGGGTAAAGCCGAGCAGGAGGGCTCCCAGGAGGGTGGTAAAGATCCCAAATTGGGC
>DUTA01000119.1 GCA_012842325.1 Bacillota bacterium
CATGCCGGTTGTTATCCTGGACCAGCTTAGTATGCACATTGGCGAGCTTTTTGACTTAAGCAAAATACCCTGGGATAACTCACCCAGAAATATCAAGATATTGAACGAAACTATGGCCTATTACATTTACGCCGTTTTCCCACCCGGCGGGCGACGGCCTGAATCTGTTCCCTGGTGAGGGCCCGCTCAAAGCTGCGCAGGCCCGCAAGTTTGAAACCGTGTTTTTCGGCAATCCGGGAAATTTCATCTACCTGGGCCACAGTTATATCACGCCCCAGGGAAAAACATTCATAGCGCCTCTCCAGGGCCAGCAGCATGGTCTCGGCCATACAGGCGTAGGCAGTGACGGGGGGGAAACCAAAATTAAAGTTGAATTCCGTTCCCTCGGGCACCTTCACCACACCCCCCTCAATGACCAGAACATCGTCCCGTTCCCGGGCCACCCGGAGGGAAACATCCCGGGGCCGGGCCACGTCGCAGACAACGGCTCCAGGTTTCAAGTGCTCGGGCTCAATTATGGCATCGACGGCACTGGTAACGGTAATGATCACATCGGCGCCGGCCAGGGTCTCCTGGAGGTTGGAAGATATCTTGGCCGCCAGCCCCGTTTCGGCGGCAATTTTTTGGGCCAACCGCTGGAGCTTGTTTCCATTGCGCCCATAGAGGGTGAGGTAGCGGCATTCCCGGGCCAGGATCCGGGCGCAGGTGCTGCCAATGGATCCCGTAGCCCCGACAACGGCCACCTGGGCTGTCCTCAGATCAATGCCCATCTCCCGGGCTGCCAGCCGGGTCCCTTCAAGGGCCATAGCCACGGTATAGCTGTTGCCGGTGGTCACGGGTATGTTCAGGTGGCGGGCAACGGTGATCCCGGCATCCCCCACCACCGCCGTAAAGGCACCGAGGCCAACTATTTTTGCCCCCAGTTTTTCCGCTTTCTTTCCGGCCTGAATTATTTTCCGCAGTACATATTCCTCGGGCAATTCCAGCATCTGCCTTGAGGTTAAGCCACAGGAAACAAACCAGCCCTCCGCCTCTGCGTAGGGAGAACAGACACCGGTAATCTTAGACACTTCCATGGGGGGAAGATAGCGGCAGATTCCTTCCAGCATCCTTTCCGGCAGTTTCGCCGCCAAGGGAAACTTGCGGGTAATATCGGCAGCAGTTAAGGGATGAATTATAAAGGCAAATGTCTCCATAGTTTCTCCTCCATACTCAATGTTTACTTCTGGGTCAGATTCTGGATCCTTGGTTTAAAACCAATGGCATCAATGGCCTCTTCATACTCCCGGGGCGAAATCTCGTCGGGGTGTTTCCCAATCACCGTAACCAATACGGCCTCCATTACATTAGTACCAAAGGAACGCCCATTTAATTCCGGTGTTGTCGTTACCAAATAACCGGCTCCCCGCTCCCGCAGGGCCTCAACATCGGCCGCCGTCACAGTATTGGTCAGGATCATGTTGCCCGGCAGGGATAGAGGTAAATATTTCCAGATTAAATGGAAGTCACCGGCAATGACATCGGCCTCCCGGTAAAACTTCTCAAAGCGGGGTGTGTTCTGCCCCTGCTTTTTCCCCGTTGGATAAAGGAGTTTGAAGGGAAGCTGGCAAATAAGGGGAGCAAAGAGGTAAGCAACCCGCTCCAGCATGGGCAGGGAGGTCAGGGGCAACGGCAAACCCAGGGCAGTCATCAGATCGCCGAAGATAACCTGAGCCCCGTGTTGAACCAGGGCCTGGGCCATGCCAAACCGGTCTGCCCCGGAGACCAGGAACACCTTTTTCCCCGCCCAGGAGATAAAGCCCGTTTTTTCCAGCTGGGAGACCACCCTTCTTTCCAGGGTATTCTTCAGGCCCGTCCCATCGACAATAGGTGTAATCCTGGCTGCCCGGGCTAATTTTTTCGCATCCCGGAAGGCATAGCGGCGCTGTCCCGCCGTGATGTAGAGGTCGATCCCTCCCATGCCAAAGGCATCTACCTTGCCGTCCAGTTCCCGGATCAGGCCGACGGCTTTGACTATATCCCCATCGGTGCCAATCCTTTCGATGATAAACTGTTCCCCCAGTATTTCAATCTCGACCCGGTTATTCCGCTTGGAAGAACCGAGGCTGATACCGACCACCCGTTTCAACTCTCCACTTCCTTTCCTTCAGGAGAGACTCCTGATTATTTCCCTGAGCTCTTCCGGGTCAACATAAACATCCTTCTTCAGTGGTGAGGTACCCAGCTCGATGCCAAAGACCTTTTTGTCCAGGAGGGCTTCCATGAGGCGAATACGCATATCGGAACCGAGGAAAATGACTTTGGAATAGGTTTTTGCCCTGGCGATGAGCTCCATTATCTCATTGAAAAGCTCCAGCCCGCTTTTATTCTCAATGAAACGCCACCGCTCTTCCTCGGTCAGGAGGAAAATAAAATCGACCCCCTCTTCCCTGGCCATTCTCTCCAGCTCTTCTTTATTCTCCACCGGGAAGCCAACCAGGGCAATCTGTCCGCCTTTGCGGATTTCCCCCAGACTTTCCAGGCGGGAGATGAAGGATCTTTCGGTGCCCAGGGTTTTGGCCACCTCCTGCTGGGAGACGCCGGCACTGCGCATTTCCAGGGCCCGATCGACCAGCTTGTGCACCCTCTCCCGGTCCAGGACCTTATCCCCAATCCGGAGGAGATCCATGGCTCTCCCTCCTCTATTCTATGTGCACATTTTTGTGTACATTCTCCTGAAGCTATTTTACTAGACCTGGACAAAAAAGGCAAGAAAAAACACCACCACAGGTGGTGTTGGCTGGCTGGGAAAATTATTCCTCTGAGCCCGGGGCCGGGGTATCCGGTCCCCCCATCCCCCCTTCCCTTCCCAACTGGGCGACCAGTTCCCTCCCCCTGGCCAGGAGATACTCCAGCCGGTTGCGCCGGGGGTCCTGGAGCACC
>DUTA01000120.1 GCA_012842325.1 Bacillota bacterium
AGACAATAACTCCTAGATGCGGGCGGGGGCAGGGGGCAAGAATAAAGGTGAGGGGCAAGGGGCCTCAATCCTTAGCGGCTTTTTGCAGGGGTTTTGGCAATATTTGCAGAATTATTACTTCTGTTGGGGGTCGGCAGATGTTTTACGATAAAGCGAAGATTTATGTGAAGGCAGGTGATGGCGGGAACGGGATTGTCAGCTTTCGCCGGGAAAAATATGTACCCCTGGGGGGACCCGATGGGGGCGACGGCGGCAAAGGCGGCGATATCGTCTTCATAGTTGATCCGGGCCTCCGCACCCTGATGGATTTCCGTTACCAAAGGCATTATAAGGCAGAACGGGGGGCACCGGGGGGAGGGGCCAAGAAGCAGGGCCGGGATGGGCAGGATTTGCTTATTCGCGTCCCGCCGGGAACCGTCATCAAGGATGCGGAAACAGGAGAGGTCCTGGCCGATCTGACGCGGCCGGGCGAAAGGGAGGTCATAGCTAGGGGCGGCAGGGGAGGCAGGGGCAATGCCCGCTTCCTCAGTAACAGAAACCGGGCGCCCCGCTTTTCGGAAAAGGGGGAGCCGGGCGAAGAGCGCTGGCTGGAGCTGGAATTGAAGCTCCTGGCCGATGTGGGCCTGGTTGGCTATCCCAATGTAGGCAAATCAACCCTGCTGTCCCGTGTTTCGGCCGCCAGACCAAAGATCGCCGACTACCCCTTCACCACCCTAACTCCCAATTTAGGGGTGGTGCAGGTAGGGGAAGACAGCTTTGTTCTGGCTGATATTCCCGGTTTGATTGAAGGTGCCCACAGGGGGGCCGGTTTGGGTCACGAGTTCCTCCGGCATCTGGAGCGAACCCGGCTCTTAATTCATGTTCTTGATCTGGCCGCCGTGGAAGGAAGGGATCCGGTCCAGGATTTTTATATCATCAACGAGGAACTGGATCGTTACAGCAGGGAACTGGCTGCTTTGCCCCAGGTGGTTGCTGCCAACAAGATGGACTTGCCCCAGGCAAAGGAGAATCTTTTCCTTTTGAGGGAAAAGCTGGAGCCGGAGTATGAGATATTTCCCATTTCGGCAGTAACGGGTGAAGGGGTAGACAGGTTGCTCTTCCGCGTCAGCCAACTGCTGGCAGAACTTCCGGAAAAGGAGAAAACAGGGCTTGAGGAACCGCCGGTGAAAGTTTTCCGGGACCCTGCTGCTAAATTTGACATTATCTGTAGTGGGAACATATATATAATCAAGGGCAAGGAAGTGGAACGGATAGCTGCGATGACCAATTTTGATCAGGAAGAAGGGGTCAAACGTTTCCAGCGTTATCTGGAGAGAACTGGCATCCTGGAGGCTTTGGTAGCAAAGGGGATAAAGGATGGTGATGTTGTCCGGATCGGCAAAATGGAATTTATCTATTCGTAATCAGCCCTCATAATCTTTCTTGTGAATGGAGGTTATGGGTTTCCATGGAATGCCTTTCCTGCGGAAACTGTCAGCAGGGGGAAGCTATGTATTACTGTCCCGCCCGCAATGAATTTATTATAGATGAATCCTATACGCGCATTCGGGAAAGGGTAAAATCAAGCTGGAAAAAGGGTGACCCAGACTACGAGTCGCGGCGGAAAAGGATACGCAGGGAGCAGAAGACGGGTTAAATAAGTGCCGGGGTTCAGCCCGGCTTTTTTTAACAATGATCATTTCTTCCTTTGGCAGGAAGGAATAAGGCGAAAAAAAGAGAATTAAGAACAAGTGGCTATCGACACAACTTGCTGGGGTTATACTTCAACTGAGGTGGATGGAATGGGCCCAGAGGTGAGGGACCTCTTACATCTGCAGGGTAAGGTGAAAAGCGTAGCCATAATGGGTGGTACCTTTGATCCCATCCATTATGGCCATCTTGTGACGGCGGAAGCGGCGCGGGTGGAATACCAGGTTGACAAGGTCCTCTTTGTTCCCAACCGCCAGCCGCCCCATAAGAAGGATTACCCGGTAACACCGGCCAAGCATCGTTATCAGATGACGGTCCTGGCAACTATAACCAACCCTTATTTTTATGTTTCCCGCATCGAAATTGACCGGCCAGCTCCATCCTATACCATCGATACCCTTCGCAGTGTCAGGAAGGTCTTTGGACCCGAGGTGAAACTGTACTTCATCAGCGGTGCCGATGCCATCCTTGACATTCTGACCTGGAAGGATGTCGATGAAGTGATGGAGATGTGTTATTTTATAGCTGCTACGCGACCGGGTTACCCCCTGGAGGAGCTGGGTCGACGTCTTGGTCACCTCCTGGAAAAGTATTCCCACAAGGTTTACTGTGTCGAGGTTCCTGCTCTGGCTATCTCTTCGACAGATATCCGGCAGCGGGTGGCCCAAAATCGTCCCATCAAGTATCTCCTGCCTGAAAGTGTTGAGAATTATATTTATAAGTATAGACTCTACCATGATGAAGGGAATTGGAACCACCACCCGTTGAAGTAGAGCCTGGGAGTTCCCAAAGGCCGGGTCACAGACCTTTTTCCTTTCCTGCCTGACTGTGGCAGCGGGGGGCGGGAATAGGAAGAAAGGGCCCTGTGCATACTAGGCCTAGAGGCAACAGGGGATTCTGGGGACCAGGAAAGAGAGGTGAACCATTGTGACCAAGACCATATACGTTGGCAACCTGCCCTGGAGCACAACCAAGGAGGAGCTGGCCGAAGTCTTTGCCGAGAGGACTGGCGTTGTTATCACCGACAGCCGGATTATAACCGATCGGGAAACCGGTCGTTCGCGGGGATTTGGATTTGTAGAGGTGGAAACAGACGAGGACCTGGCCAAGGTTGTGGAAATATTGAATGGTGCCGATTTCAACGGCCGGGAGATCATTGTCAATGAAGCAAGGCCGAGGAATGGCCGGTTCTAAATTTATGAATACAGCCAGCCTTCACCTTCCCGGTGGAGGCTGAATTTATTTGAGCCGGGGATGCCCAAGGACAAGAAAGAAGGGAGGATAGTTGTGGCCCTGGAGGAGCTAAAAGCGAAGGTTAAAGGGCTATTGTCCCGGCGGCGCTGGGATCATACCCTGCGGGTAGTTGAGATGTCTCTGGAAATGGTTGCCAGCCTCCAGCTTGAAATAGAACCAAGTAAGGTTGAGACTGCTGCCCTCTTACACGATTGCGCCAAGGATTTGCCCCTGGGGGAACAGTTGAAAAAGGCCGGTCACTTTGGTATAGTATTAACTAGTTCAGACCTACTTTGCCCCAGCACTTTGCACAGCCGGGTTGGGGCAGGAATGGCACAGCATGAATTTGGCATAAGGGATGCAGACATTCTCCAGGCCATTGCTTTGCATACGACCGGCGGCCCCAGGATGTCACCCCTGGCCAAGATTATTTTTGTGGCCGATTATATTGAACCGGGGCGTTCTTTTCCGGGTCTGGAAAAGGTCCGCAGCCTGGCGAAAAAGGAACTAAATGGTGCTGTGTTGGCCTGCATGGAGCAAACCCTGCGCTACCTGCTCCAGCGGGGAGACATAATCCACCCCCGGATGATAGCGGCCCGGAATTATATCCTGGCGACAGAAAATCATACCCTGCTTTAAGGAGAGGGGTACAGCAATGGCAATGACCGTTCGGCAAAAACGGGTCCGCAAACGGATAAACTGGAAACGTTTTGGTATTTTTCTCACCTGCGGCCTCCTTTTTTTTCTGCTCATGGTGGGCTCAAGTATATATACAATCCTCCTTGGTATAACGGGAAAGGAGCAATCACCGGGCACTGCCCAGGGAGAGGAAGTACTGCCACCGAAAATTGGTGAGCGGGTTAATGTTCTGCTCCTGGGTGTTGATGCGGGCGTCATTGAAGGCAGCAACAGGCGGGGACCAAGCCGGACCGATACCATGATGGTGGTAAGTTTCGATCCCGAAACCCTGGAGGCGGGAGTTCTCTCCATCCCCCGGGATACCAGGGTCAATATACCCGGGAAGGGCATAAATAAGATCAATGCTGCCCATGCCTATGGCGGTCCCCTGCTGGCCAAGAAAACGGTGGAGGATCTCCTTGATATTCCCATCCACTACTACGTAAAAGTAAACCTGGAAGGTTTTGAGGAGATTGTCGATGCCCTGGGCGGGATAGAGTTGGTCATCGAAGAGGACATGAACTATTGGGACCCGGTCCAGGATCTTCGCATTAATTTAAAGGCTTCCCCTGAGCCCCAGCTGTTAAACGGTCACGACGCCCTGGGCTATGTTCGTTATCGGGGTGACGGCGGTGGAGACATCGGCCGTATCCCCCGGCAGCAAAAATTCATTCGGGTTTTGGCGGACAAGCTCCTGAGCATGAGCACGGTGTGGAAAATCCCGGAACTGGTAAGTATATTTACCAGGAATGTGGAAACCGATATGGATGTGCTGCAAGTTATCCAGTATGCCGAGAAGGCCAGGAGAATGAATCTGGAAGATCTCCAGATGGAAACCCTGGTGGGTATTGACCGGTATATAGACGGTATCAGTTATTGGCTGGTCGACGAAGCCGGCATGGGAGAGCAGGTTGACCGGGTCTTGAAGGGTATCAACCGGGAGGAGAACAGGGATATCAGGGTGCAGATTTTGAATGGCAACGGGCAGAGCGGTGATGCCAGCAAACTGGCGGCCGAAATGCGCCGCTATGGTTTCAATGTTGTCGCCGTTGCCAATGCCGACCACTTTGAGTATGAGGAAAGCCTGATCATCAACCATGGTGAAGATATTCTGCCAGCCCGGAAAGTAGCCCGGGCCACGGGCATCACCCGGATCAGCCAGGGCGAAGCCCTGGTTCTGGAGGAAGGCGGGGAAGTGGATGTCACCGTTATTATTGGTAAAAACCACTGAGCTTGCATAATATAACAAGTATGGGACTGCCTTTGCGAAAGGGCAATAGGAGGGAAGTTGATGAACAGTAGGGCAAAGGCGCTGCTGGCTGCCCGCGCTGCCGAGGAAAAGAAGGCCAAGGATGTTGTCGTCCTTGATATCCAGCACCTCTCGCCCCTGTGTGATTTCTTTGTCATTGCCAGCGGCAGCAGTAGAATCCAGGTGAAGGCCATTGCCGAGATTGTTGAGCAAAGGCTGGCGGAGGCGGGCTTTTTCCTGGTCCACCGGGAAGGGCAGAAGGATGCCGGCTGGATCCTGCTGGATTATGGCGATGTGGTCATCCATGTCTTTAGCGAGGAAAGGCGTGCCTTTTATGACCTGGAAAGGCTGTGGGGTGATGCCAGAAGGGTAGAAACAGGGACTGGCCAGAGTTGATGCTTGACTTTTCCTGGAGCTTCTTATATAATATGGACTGTAATAATTAAAAATGGTTTCCTGGGCGATGAGGAGGAGTAGTAGGCAGATGCTCCTTGCCAGAGAGCCGGTGGTGGGTGGAAACCGGTAGAGAGAATTTGCCGAACTCGCCTCGGAGTTGTGGATACTAATAAGTGGGTAAAAACAAGATGGGGCTGTAGCTCAGCTGGGAGAGCGCCTGAATGGCATTCAGGAGGTCAGGGGTTCGAGCCCCCTCAGCTCCACCATTTTGTTTTTTACCAAGCAGGGTGGTACCGCGGGTGGAAAATTGGCCTCTCGTCCCTGACAGATGTCGGGTGGCGGGAGGTTTTTATATATCTGTGGGAAAAGGAGGAGTATAGTATGGAGGGGCACTATGATTTTAAAAGCATAGAGGCCAAATGGCAGAAGTATTGGGAAAGCCAGAATCAGTACAAAGTCACTGAGACAGCCGATAAACCCAAGTATTACGTCCTGGAGATGTTTCCCTATCCTTCCGGAGCCCTGCATATGGGCCATATCCGCAACTACTCTATCGGCGACGTTGTCGCCCGCTACAAAACAATGCAGGGCTACAATGTCCTCCACCCCATGGGCTGGGATGCCTTCGGCCTGCCGGCGGAAAATGCGGCCATCAAGCATGGCACCCATCCGGCCCAGTGGACCGCTGTCAACATTGCCAATATGCGCCGGCAGCAGCAGCAACTGGGCACCAGCTATGATTGGGACCGGGAGGTAACCACCTGTCTGCCGGATTACTACCGGTGGACCCAGTGGTTGTTCCTGCTCTTCTACCACCGGGGCCTGGCCTACAGGCGCAAGGCGCCGGTGAACTGGTGTCCATCCTGCCAGACAGTCCTTGCCAATGAACAGGTAATAAACGGGCGCTGCTGGCGCTGTGACAGCCAGGTAGGAAAGAAGGAGCTGGAACAATGGTTCCTACGGATCACCGCTTATGCCGACCGTCTCCTGCAGGATCTGGATCAATTGGAGGGATGGCCGGAGCCCGTTAAGATCATGCAGGCCAATTGGATCGGCCGGAGTGAAGGGGCCGAGGTGATTTTCCCCATCAAGGGCCGGGAGGAGAAGATCACCGTTTTTACAACCCGCCATGACACCCTGTACGGGGTCACCTTCATGGTCCTGGCACCGGAACATCCCCTGGTTATGGAACTGGTGCGGGGGACGGAACGGGAAGAGACTGTCCGGGATTTCGTCGCCAGGGCCATCAGCAGGCGGGCGGAAAGCCGGGACGGGGAAGAGCTGGGGAAAGAAGGGGTCTTTCTCGGGGCCTATGCCATCAACCCCGTCAACGGCGAAGAAGTACCCATTTGGGTTTCCGATTATGTCCTGATGGAATACGGAACCGGCGCCGTCATGGGAGTACCGGCCCATGACAGCAGGGACTTTGCCTTTACAGAAAAATACGGGATCCCGAAGCGGATCGTTATTGTGCCTGAGAAAGATGCACCGGTGCCGGAAAAACTCACCGAGGCATACGCTGCCGACGGCTACCTGGTTAACTCCGGACCCTTCAACGGTTTGTCCGTTAAGGAGGCCCAGGAGGCCATTGCCGACTACCTGGAGGAGAAGGGTATTGGCCGGCGGGCCGTCAGCTATAAGCTCAGGGACTGGCTGATATCCCGGCAGCGCTACTGGGGTGCTCCCATCCCCATCGTGTACTGCGACCGGTGCGGAACGGTCCCTGTACCCGAGGACCAGCTGCCGGTCCTGCTGCCGGAACATGTGGACTTTAAGGCCGCCACCGTCTCACCCCTGGCCCAGGTAGAGGAATTTGTCCATACCACCTGTCCCCAGTGCGGTGGCCCGGCCCGGCGGGAGACCGATACCATGGACACCTTTATCTGTTCATCCTGGTATTATCTCCGCTATACCGATGCCAGGAACGATAAAGCCCCCTTCGGGAAAGAAGCTGTCAACTACTGGATGCCCGTGGACCAGTATATCGGCGGCATTGAACATGCGGTGCTGCACCTCCTCTATTCCCGCTTCTTTACCAAGGTGCTCTATGATGCCGGCCTTGTCCAGTGCCAGGAGCCCTTCACCAACCTTTTGACCCAGGGGATGGTGATCAAAGACGGGGCCAAGATGTCCAAGTCCAAGGGGAATGTGGTGACACCGGAAGAGATCTTTGAAAAGTACGGGGCCGATACAGCCCGCCTCTTCATCCTCTTTGCCTCCCCGCCGGAGCGGGAACTGGACTGGAGCGACCAAGGGGTCGAGGGGGCGTGGCGCTTCCTCAACCGGGTCTGGCGCCTGGTTACCGGTAATGCGGGATTTATCAAGACGGCAGCAGGGGGCAAAGGGGTGTCTTCCCAGGAAGACACAAACCTGCGCCGCCTCCTGCACGAAACCATCAAGAAGGTCACCGAAGATGTCGAGAGGTTTAACTTTAATACGGCCATAAGTGCCATTATGGAACTGGTCAATGGCATCTACAGATACCAGGACAAACTGGCGCGGGAAGAACAGAATCCGGCCTTGCTCCGGGAAGTCATAGAAAAAACCATCCTGCTGCTGGCTCCCTTTGCCCCCCACCTGATGGAGGAGTTGTGGCATGTCCTGGGCCATGGGAGCAGTGTCCACCGGCAGGAGTGGCCCCCTTACGATCCCCAGGCCCTTGTCCGGGAGGAAACCAAAATAGTCATCCAGGTGAACGGGAAACTGCGGGAGCGCCTGCAGGTGCCGGTGGACATTTCCCAGGCGGAATTGGAAGAACGGGTCCTGAGCCTGGAACGCATCCGGGCCCTGACGGAGGGCAAGGAGATTGTCAAGCTGATTCATGTGCCCGGAAAACTGGTCAATATTGTGGTCAAATAGGGCGGCGCTCTGCCGCCCTTTACCTTTGCGCAGGGGAAGGAGGAAAAAAAGGGACGGGGGAGAATATTTTCCGGGGAAAGGCCGGGGAGGGAACACCTCCAACTGGAGTTTAACCTAAACTTCTTGGAAAACTTTCTGCAACATAATTGTACGAGAGGGGAAAAGCGGTGCTCACTCTCCCGAAACAGTATTATGTCATCATCCTGCTGGTTGGAGTTCTGCTGGTGGGAGGGGCGGTGACCCTCTGGCGCCAGCACCAGCAGCTTCCGGTAATGGAGGCGCTGGAACCAATTGGGGAAGAAAGGGAAGAGCAGTTGGAGCCCCGGGAAGTGGTGGTTCATGTGGCCGGGGCGGTGAAGAGGAGCGGCGTCTACCGGCTCCCGGAAGGTTCCCGGGTCATCGATGCCGTGGAAGCGGCCGGGGGTGGGACAGAGGACGCCGATATCCATGCCCTCAATCTGGCCGACATCCTCGTTGACGGCCAGCGCTACTATGTGCCGACCAGGGAGGAAACTGCCGGGGGAAGGGGAAGCTATGCCGGTACCACCGCGGGGAAAATCAATCTGAACCGGGCCACCAGGGCCGAGCTGGAGACCCTGCCGGGAATTGGTCCTGCCCTGGCGGAGAGGATTATAACCTACCGGGAGGAACATGGCCCCTTCCGGCGCCCGGAAGAGATCAAAAATGTTTCCGGCATCGGGGAAAAAACCTACGAAAACATAAAGGATTATATCTACGCTCCCTGAGAAAAACCCTTCCGGTACAGCCACTTACATGGGCAGGGGGCGGTAATGAGAATGGCAGCCACAGGTACGGGAGGGAAATTGCCCAAAGAGGCGAAATAGTACCTATAGTGGCTATCTTTTTAAAGGACAAAAAGGAGGACCCAGCATGGACTTGCAGGAAGTACGCAGCAAAGCCAGGGACAGACTCCGGGGCATCTGCCGGGTCTGCCCGGTCTGTGACGGCCGGGCCTGTGCCGGGGAGCTGCCGGGCATGGGGGGCAAGGGCACGGGAGCCGGCTTTATCAACAACGTCAGTGCCCTGGCCCAGGTCCGCCTCAACCTGTCGACCATCCACGGGGCTGGGGAACCGGATCTGGCCTACGATTTCTTTGGGCGAAAACTGGCTTTCCCCGTTTTGGGGGCCCCCATGTGTGGGACGGGGCGGAATCTGGGGGGAATTATGACCGACAGGGAGTTTATCAGAGCCCAGGTCGATGGGGCCGTGGCAGCCGGCACCCTGGCCATGGTGGGGGACGGGGGTGACCCTGCCCTCTATCAGGAGGGGTTGGACGCCCTCCGGCTGCAAGGGGGCCGCGGCGTCCCCATCATAAAGCCCAGGGAGCCGGAGGAAATAAGCAAGAGGATCAAGTGGGCCGAAGAGGTTGGCGTACCGGCAGTGGGGATCGATATTGACGGGGCCGGTTTTAGCTACATGAACCGCATGGGCGAACCCGTCGGCCCGAAAACCGTTGCCCAGCTGCAGGAGATTATCGGCAGGACCCGGCTGCCGGTCATTTTAAAGGGGATCATGACGGTGAAGGACGCGGTGGCAGCCGTTGCCGCCGGGGCAGCGGGTATTGTCGTTTCCAACCACGGCGGCCGGGCCCTGGATCATACACCGGGGACAATTGAAGTTCTGCCAGAGATTGCTGCCGCGGTAAAGGGGAGGATCAGGATCTTCCTGGACGGGGGGATCCGTTCCGGTGTCGATGTCCTCAAGGCCCTGGCCCTGGGGGCGGAAGCGGTCCTGGTGGGGCGCCCCATTGCCATTGCGGCGGTGGGCGGCGGGGCTGCAGGGGTCAAAATCCAGCTGGACCAGATAGCCGAAGACTTGCGGACGGCTATGATGCTGACCGGCTGCAGCAATCTTGAGCAGATTAGCCCGGCCGTAGTGCGGGTGCCCCGCAGCTGGCTGTAAATCGACCGGATACCTGCAGAAAGGAGGAAAAAGCGGTGGAATGGAAGGAGATCAGGCAGAGGGCCCGGGAAAGACTGCAGGGTTACTGCCGGGTTTGCCCCCAGTGTGACGGCCGGGCCTGTGCCGGGGAAGTTCCCGGCTTTGGTGGTGTTGGGACGGGCAGTTCCTTCCGGGCCAACTATGAATCTCTGGCGCAATGGAAAGTGAACATGCGCACGATCCACGGGGCCAGGGATGGCGACCCGACCCTGAAGCTCTTTGGCTATGATCTGAGTACCCCCATTTTAGGTGCCCCCATCGCCGGTGCCCAGGCCAACCTGGGCGGGGCAATGAGCGACGCCGAGCTGACCGCCGTTCTCCTGGAAGGCTGCCGTTTGGCTGGCACCATTGGCATGGCGGGGCATGTGGGGGAGATCGCCCTGGAGGAAATCAAGAGGCAGGCGGGACGGGGAATAATGATCCACAAGCCCCTGGAGCAGGCAAAGATCATAGCCTGGGGCAGGAAGATGGCGGAGGTAGGGGCGGCCGCCTTTGGCATCGACATAGATGGAGCGGGATTGATCAATATGCGCCTGGCCGGTATATATGTGGAACCGAAAACCCCGGCCCAACTGGCGGAGCTGGTGCAGAACATTCCCCTGCCCTTCATTGTCAAGGGAATTATGACGCCTGCTGAGGCCGAGCTGGCCGTCCAGGCCGGCGCCGCCGCCATCGTTGTCTCCAACCACGGGGGGAGGGTTTTAGACCATACGCCCGGGGTGGCCCAGGTGCTGCCCGCCATCGCCCGGCGGGTAAAGGGGAAGATCACCATTCTGACCGACGGGGCCGTCCGGACCGGGGTCGATGTTCTAAAAATGCTGGCCCTGGGAGCCGATGCCGTGCTGGTTGGCCGGCCCTTAATTGTGGCGGCGGTAGGCGGCGGTGCCGCCGGGGTGAAGTGTCTGCTGGAGCGGATGACCGGGGAATTGGTACAGGCGATGATCCTGACCGGTTGCAAGACCCTGGCGGATATAGGACCCCACCTTCTCTACCAGGAAGAGCTGTGAAACCCTGCCGCTGGGTTAATACCCGCTCCTCCATCCTTGCCGGCTTTTCCTGCCGGTTAGGTATATTCCCTCTCCCGGGAACATAAAGTTCGGTAGGGGACTTCAACGGGAGGGGGTTGGAGGATGCAGGTCTATTATCTGCCCCGGGGAAAGCTTGTCCTTGGTGTTGTCATATTGCTCCTTTGCTTTGCCGGCACCTTTACCTTGCTCGGGGAATATCTGCCTGCCGGCTGGCCCGTGTTCTCATCCCAGGAGCGCCTGGTGCCCATCTATGCCGTCGCCACCGACGAAAAAAAGGTTTCCATCTCCTTTGATGCGGCCTGGGGCGCCGAGTATACGCCCCAGTTACTGGAGATCCTGGACAAATATGGGGTCAAGACCACCTTTTTCCTGGTCAAGTTTTGGGTGGAAAAATATCCGGAGGTGACCAGGCAGATTGTGGCGGCGGGGCATGAACTGGGCAATCATTCGGCGACCCACCCCCATATGAATGCCCTCACGGAAGAGGAGGTATTCCAGGAACTGGAAGAGACCAACGGGCTGCTGGAAAGGCTGACCGGCCAGAGGCCGAAACTCTTCCGGCCCCCCTTCGGTGAATACAACAACACCATCATCAGGGTGGCGGAAGAACTGGGGATGAAGACCATTCAGTGGAGCGTCGACTCCCTCGATTGGCGGGATCTTACAGCGGAGGAAATCATCTCCCGGGTTTTGGAGCAGATTGAACCCGGCGCCATTGTTTTATTCC
This sequence comes from Bacillota bacterium, assembly GCA_012842325.1. Lineage (GTDB taxonomy): Bacteria > Bacillota > DTU030 > DTU030 > DTU030 > DTU030. The sequence goes on from DUTA01000120.1 coordinate 11,822, forward strand.
ACAACAATGCCCGGCACACACCCGCCGCCCTGGGGCCGATCCTGGAGCAGCTGCAGGCCGATGGCTATGAGATTGTACCCATCTCCCAGCTGATTCTCTGGGAAAATTATTACATTGATCCCCATACCGGTATTCAGCATCCCCAAAAATTCGATTGATCCTTTAATAAATTTTCGCGAAACTGTTAAAAGTGCTTTAAATTGCCGGCATAGCATTGAGGGAAAAGGCGAATACTATAGCTACCGCTATTGCGGCCAGCTTAAAAAGGAGTGAGGCTAATGAGTAGACGGCGGAACGGTGTCATGTCCGAGAAGCTGAAATACGAATTAGCCGAGGAGCTCGGGGTTGCCGACATCGTGAAAAGGGAGGGCTTTGGCGGCGTAACCTCTCGCGATTGTGGTAACTTGGTCAAGTTGGCCATTCAGCGGGCTGAACGGACCCTGAAGTAGCAATAGCGGTGGGGGATGTACCGGTAAGGTGCATCCCTTTTCCCTGCCAGGGATCTATGGTGGAAGGGCAATAATATTCCCCTCTGTACAAAAAAAGGAAAACCGGGGGCCATGGCGTAGTATAATCAGGAAGAGAAAAAAGACAAAAGGAGGAAGAGGATGTTAATCAAAGAGGGTTCAGTTGGGCGCAAGCTTATGGGCCGTTTTGAGCACGGCGCCGATCTGCTGCAGGCCCTGGAAGAGCTGGTGGAAAAAGAGGGAATCAAGGCCGGTGCCCTTTCCCTCATCGGTGCCGTACAAGAAGCAAAGGTGGCCTTTTTTGACCAGGTCACAAAGGAATACAAAACCATAGAGTTCCCGGAAAGCATGGAGATTTTGTCCTGCAGCGGGAATATATCCTTAAAGGATGGCAAACCCTTTGCCCATGTCCATATCATACTGGGTGATAAAGAAGGCAGGGTCTGGGGCGGCCATCTCCTGCCCGGGACCCGGGTTTTTGCGGCGGAATTTGTTGTCGAAGAGCTGGCGGGAATTGAGCTGGAACGGGAATACGATGCCACTACCTCCCTGTCCCTCTGGCAAAAATAGATCTTGCCACCAAAACAGTCCAAAATTGCCAAGCATGCCCTCCCGGGAGAGGGCATATTTTTTTGCGGAACTGAATAATTAGCAAGTGAGGGATGAGAGAAATCTGGCTACAGGGGGTGGGATTATGGGGGAACCTAAACTGCAGGCCAGGAAGCTGCCGCAGCTGGCAGAAGGATTGGCCCTGAAGCGCAGTGTCAGGATGGCTTTTTTTATCCTCCTCAGTCTCGGTGGTTCTATCCTCAGATTGCCTTTACCGACGGGTCCCGTGGCCCTGGAGACTTTCCCCGGTTACCTGGCGGCGCTGATCTATGGCTGGGTCGACGGCGCTCTGGTTGCCGGTCTGAGCCATCTTTTGGTGGCCGCTGTGGGAGGCTTTCCCCTCGGGATTTGGCTCCACCTTTTGGCGGCCCTGCAAATGGCCCTCTGGGCGGCCTGCCTCTGGTATATCAACGACAGGGCGGGACTTCTTACCGGAATAATAGCCATAACCATCCTTCATTCGCTGGTTTCTGTCATCTATACCTTGCCCATTTGGAATATGGTAATGTTCAGCGGCCTCCTCTTGCCCCTGGCCATGGCAGCGGCCGTCAATTTGTTCCTGGCCGGACTGGTCTCCCGCCTGGTCGCCGGCAGGAAACCGGCCCGCTGAAGAAAGCTGAGGGGGAGGATCTTCCCCTTACTTTTTTCTCTCTCCCTGGGACAAGCACAGCTATTGGGCAATAATAGTACTATATAACCAAGTGAATTATGGCAAAAAGGAGGTTGTGCCTTAATGGCCAGGGGTTACGTGAAAAAAGTGTTTCCCGGCAACAATACTTCCCAGGGGTTCATATCCTTCTACGACTATATCATTCCCCCCGACGCGACACGGGTGTTGATAATCAAGGGCGGCCCGGGGGTTGGCAAGTCGACCTTTATGAGCAAGATTGCCGAGGAGATGCTGAACCGCGGTTACGATATTGAGCTGCACTGCTGTGCTTCCGATGTCGGTTCCCTGGATGGCATCCTGATCCCCAGGTTGGGTGTGGCCATCATGGACGGTACCGCCCCCCATATTATGGACCCCAAATACCCCGGTGCCCTGGAAGAGATTATTTATCTGGGGGAATACTGGGACAGTTCCCGCATCAAGCCCTATAAAGAAAAAATTATGGAGATCAGCCGGGAATCGAGCCGGATGTACAAGCGGGGATACCGGTTCCTAAAGGCGGCCCAGCTGGTTTACCGGGATTGGGAGGAAGCCAACATGGAAGCCATGAATTTTGCCTATGCCAACCAGCAGACGGAAGAGCTTCAACGGGAGCTTTTTGCCGATATTCCCGTTGCATCCCGCACCGGATACGAACGGCACCTCTTTGCCCGGGCTATTACCCCGGAGGGGATGTTGAATTATGTCGATACCATCATTGGACCCTGCGCTGTCAAATATGTCATAGAAGGGGAACCGGGCACCGGCAAATCGACCTTAATCGAAAAAATTGCCAGGGCTGCCCTGGGGCGGGGTTTTACCGTTGAAATGTACCACTGCCCCCTGAATCCGGAGAAGGTGGAACACATAGTGATCAAAGAGCTGGATGTGGCCCTGACAAAGTCCATCGAGCCCCACCGGTATTGTTACAGCCCCGGTGACAGGATCATAAACTTAAATGGGGGCCTCGATCAGAAGGTGGTGGCCAAGTACACTACCCTGATCAATGAGAACCGGGAAATATTCTTCACCCTTTTCAACCAGGCCATTAAGTTTATCGGGCGGGCCAAGGAACACCACGATCGCCTGGAAACCTACTATACACCCTACATGGATTTTGCCGCCATCGCCCGCCGGCGGGAGGAGATTTTGCAGGAGATCCTGGCCTGTGCGGAGAAGGTGGAGGCGGCCGGCTCCTGACACTACTTTTATTGTAAATAAAATATTATCCTCGAGACCGGGGTCCAGCGGGATCCCGGTTTTCCTTGGCAGGAAAATATTCCCCGGGAAAGAATGCTTTTAAAATCCGGGCTGTCCCCTGGGTGGAGTAAAAAAGGTTACCGGGGAAATACTGACTAGAAAAATTATGGTTGGGGGGAAGGAAGATGGAACAGACACTGGTACTAATCAAGCCCGATGCCGTTGAGAGGGGGCTGGTGGGCAAGATTATAAACCGTTTTGAGGAAAAGGGCCTAAAGATAGTGGCCATGAAAATGGAGCATATTTCCCGGGAAGTGGCTGAAGCCCATTATCGGGAGCACCGGGGCAAGCCCTTTTATCGGGAACTGGTAGATTTTATCACTTCCGGCCCCCTGGTGGCCATGGTTTTACAGGGCCCCGGGGCCATAGAGACAGTCCGGAGAATCATGGGTGACACAGCCGGCACCACGCCGGGGACAATCAGGGGTGACTGGGCAGAGGGGGTGACCCGCAACCTTGTCCACGGCTCCGATTCCCCGGCCAGCGCGGCCCGGGAAATTGCCATCTTTTTCGGGCAGGGGGAGGGCATTACACGGTAAAGCAGATACCCTCAGGGTGATATTGTCAATCCCCCGGGCATAATTATTACAGCAGAAAAGGAAAGAGAACTGTAAGCAGGAGGCCGGGGAAGATGAGGTCAGAGAGCCGGGTCATATTGTTCCTTGTCCTCTTTATCCTGCTTCCCTGCCTGGCTGTCCGGGGGGCCGGGAGAGAACCCTCCTGCCAGTGCCAGGGGCAGCCTCTGCTGGTGAAGACTATTCCACCGATGCGGGGAAAAGCTGTCCTTGCTTTGCAGGAGCGCCTGTCCCAGCTGGGGTATTATCGGAAGGAGGCCGATGGGCTGTACGGCCCCGCTACGGTGCAGGCGGTTGAGAAATTACAGGCCGATCTGGGCCTGCCGGTAACGGGTAATATGGATCCGGCAACCTGGGCTCATCTGGCCTGGGTAGAGGAAAAGGCGGTGGTAGAACAGCCCCTGCCCCCGCCCCAGGGGGAGATAAGTATCCTTGTCGACACCGATGCCCTCATTTTAATTGTCTATGCCGACGGTGAACCCTACAAGATCTACCCGGTCGCAGTGGGGAAGTGGACAACACCGACTCCCCTGGGGGAATGGCAGATCAACAGCATGAGCAGTGTCTGGGAAGGGCCTTTTGGGGCCCGCTGGCTGGGCCTCAGTTGTCCTTTCGGCAACTATGGTATTCACGGGACCGATAATCCGGCCTCCATCGGTTGGGAAGTCAGCAGTGGCTGCATCAGGATGTACAATCACGATGTCATTGAGCTCTTCGATTGGGTTGCCCCGGGTACCCCGGTAACGATTATCGGCTCCCGGATAAAATCAATTCCTATCCCGCCGCGGCTGGGACCGGGAGATGTGGGCCAGGCGGTGGTTCCCCTCCAGTGGCGCCTGCGGGAATTGGGGCAGGATGTGGGGCGTGCCGATGGGGTATACGGCAAGGCCACCGAGGGGGCTGTCCGGGAGCTCCAGTATTTCTATGGCCTGCCGCCCAGCGGCATAGCGGACCGGAACCTCCTGTTCCTGCTGGGTCTGGGTAAAGGGGGGGAGGACCGGTGAGGGGGCGGCGGGGAGCGCTAATGGGGATTCTCCTGATAATCCTGGCCGGTCTCTATTTTTTCTTGCCGGCATGCCGGCTGACCTATGTTGATCCGGAGGTCCAGATCAATCCCGCCCGGCATTATATCCTGGAATTCTGGGATTACCCCCTTCCTGTAGTATGGGAAGATGGTACCAACTACCGGGATTTGGTCCGGGAATTGATCGCCCAATTTGAAAGGGAGCACCCCAACATCAGCATCAATTACCGGCCCCTGCCCTTTGTCGGGGGGGCGGAACTGCTGGAGCAGGCCCTGCGGGAGGGCTCTCCCCCCGATGTTTACTCGGAGCCCTTTTCCCGGGGGATAGTATATCACCAAGGTTTGCAGGTACCCATCACCCCTTACCTGCAGCCGGAGGAGAGGGGTTTCTATTCCCCCGGGGTGCTGGCTGCCATAGAATGGGAGGGGGAGCTCTGGGGCTGGCCGGCCTGGTTTTCCCCCTTGATCTGGGCGGGGAACCGGCAGCTCCTGGAAGCAGCCGGCCTCGATGTGGACCGGGTGCAAACCCTGGGCTGGAATTGGGAAGAATTCCTGGCCCTGGCCCGGCAATTTGCCGCGGCAGGGGAGGGGCCCAGGATCCTTTTTTCCACGGGACCCGGGGAAGGGGAACTATTTGCCAATCTGCTCTCCAATAACGGCTGGAGCTCCCGGGCGGAGAACAGGGAAGAAGGGGAAAAAAGACGTATTGTCCTGAGAGAGACGGCGGCCTTTATCAGTCTTCTCTGGTCAGAAGGGTTCTGGCAGCCAGGGGAGGATGACCCTGGCTGGCTGGAAAATTTTTATGCGGGTCGGGTGGCCCTGCTCGGGCCGGTAAACACCTGGCTTTTAAGGGGGGCGGGGGCAAGGGTCCACCAGGCCCGCCACCATCCCGAACTGGTGTTTTTACCGGCGCCCCACGGGATCGGGGCCAGGGAGTATGCAGAGCCTACCGTGGCCCTGGTTCGGGTTTTCCGCCAGCGCCGCTTCCAGGGTGCCGACCAGGTGAAGGCGGCCATGGAATTCGCCCGTTATTTCAGCCAAAAACAGGGGCAGGCCATAGCCCACCGGTTGTGGTCCCTGCCCGCCTACAATCCCGGGAGCCTAAGGGAGAAGGGGGAAGGGGAATTGTCCCCTGCCAACGCCCGCTTTCTCCTGCGGACCCAGGAGTACCTCTTGCCCCTGCCCCGGGATTTGGCCCAGTGGCGGCAGGAGCAAAAATGGCAGGAGGAGGTTTTCTCCCCCGCCCTCGCGAAAATATTAGCGGGGGAGCTGACCCCCCGGGAGTTTGCAGAACAAGTCTATACCCGGCTCCACTAACGGTTCTCAACGGTCAGCAGTCAGTTGCCGGATACAGCCGGCCACAGATAGCTCTTCCCGGCCAATGCTGTTTCAGATACTTCCAGCAACCGCTATCACCCTGCGGGTGGAGAACGGGGAGTGAAGGCAGAGCCGGGCAAGTCCGATTACTAACACCAGATTCTAACGGAAAAGCAAGGAGGTACAACTATGACCGACAAGGTTGAGAGCTTTCAGCTGGATCATCGAAAAGTGAAAGCCCCCTACGTGCGGAAGGCAGACCGGCTGGTCGGTCCCCGGGGCGATGTTGTCACCAAATTTGACCTGCGCTTTCTCCAGCCCAATGCCGGGGCCATGCCCACCGACGCCCTCCACACCCTGGAGCACCTGCTGGCAGTTTACCTGCGGGAGGAACTGGAGGGTGTCATCGACCTTTCCCCTATGGGGTGCCGGACCGGCTTTTACCTGACCCTCTTTGGGGAACAAGAGGTGGAAAAGGTTAGGGAGGCGCTGAAAAGGGCCCTGGAGCGGGTCCTTGCCGCCACCGGGGTCCCGGCGGCCAACGAGATCCAGTGCGGCAACTTCCGGGATCACTCCCTTGCCGGGGCCAGGGAGTATGCCAGGGCGGTCCTGGCGGCCCTGTAAGAATCAGAGGCAGAAGGATTGGGCACGCTCACTGACGTGCCCTTTTTTGTGTCCTTTGCAATGTCCGGGGCCAGTAACCTTTTCCTTTCCATTTCCATAAACTAAAGTAAACTTGTAAAGGCTCTTTTATTGCTTTTGCCCAAAAGGGGGGATGGGAATGCCGCACTGGACCCCGGAAGAAGAGAAACTCCTACGGGAACTCTATCCCACTGCCGATAGTGCCGAATTGGAGCGGATTTTCGGGCGCAAACTGTCCGCCATTATTTATAAGGCCAATAGCTTGAATTTAAAACGAGAACGCTACTGGAAAGAGGAAGAGATTGAAATCCTCAAGGAAATGTATCCCAGCAGTGATACGGAAGAAGTGGCGCGGAGGTTGAAGCGAAGTGTCTTCAGTATCCGCAACAAGGCGGCCCGTTTGGGCTTGACCAAGAGCAACCGTTCTGCCCCCAAGCGCTGGTCGGGGGAGGAGATCGAACTTTTGCGCCAGTTATATCCAACCAAAGCCACGAAAGAACTGGTCGCCGTCTTCGGCCGCAGTGCCGGTGCCATACGGGCCAAGGCCTGGGACTTGAAGCTGAAAAAGAAGCGGGGTCAGGAAAAGGGAGATCCCCGGGGGGAACCTTCTTTCGGGTAAGAAGGAATAGCTCAAGGGGAGAAGAAAAAAGATATAGGCATTTTTCGTGGAGATGAGGCCACATGTTCCTTTCCCTACCAGCCGTTACCATAGCTTATGCACTGGGAATCTTTCTCGGCAGCATCCTAGCCCTAAAGCCAACAGCCCTCTTAGCCTTCTGCACGCTCCTGTTCTTCCTCGTCATTGGGCAGGTAAGGAGGAAAGGGGAGGTTGGCCTGCTTCTTTTTCTCTTGTTGATATTGTTGGGCATGTTCCGGTATCAGCTCCTCTGGCAGCGGCCCAGCATTCTGGATAACTTCCAGGGAAAGGAAGTTGTAGCTACCGGAATTGTCGTGGAAGAACCTGCCCTGCGGGGGGACAGGCTCTCCTTTAATCTGAAACTGGATGCCATTGAATACCGGGGAGAGCCGGTGCCGGCGGCGGAGGAAGTCCTCGTCCAAGTCCGGGGATGGGCGGGTGAAGGCATAGTTTACGGAGACCGGCTGCAGCTGCGGGGACGGGTTCAGTCGCCAGCCCAGCCGGCCAACTTTGGCGAATTCAACTATAATGCCTATTTGCGGCGCATGGGGATCAAATATCTTCTCCTGCCGCGTCCCCAAGGCCTTAGGGTCATTTCCCGGGGGGAAGGAAATCCCCTGGTGGCCTTGGCCCTCCGGGTGAAGAAGCTGCTTTTAGGGGTCATTGAAGCCACCCTGCCCCCTGACCAGGGCAGGGTACTGCAGAGTCTCCTCTTCGGGGAACGGGTGGCCCTGGAGCCAGATGTTTTACAGGACTTTGAAAAGAGCGGGGTTGTCCACCTGCTGGCAGTATCGGGTTTGCACGTTGGTTTTGTGGCTGGCTTGGGTTTCGGTTTGGGCAGGCTCCTGGCATGGTCGCCCCGTTTTACTGCCCTGGTCAGCGGCCTTATAGTAGCCTTATATTTACTGGTAATCGGTTTCCGGGCTTCGGTCCTCAGGGCGGGGATTATGCTCTGGGTAGGAATTGCCGGCCTTTTGCTCAACCGGCGTGCCGACAGCCTGACCGCCCTCAGTGCGGCCGGCCTCTTTTTGCTGCTGGTCCGGCCGGGTTTTCTCTTTACTCCCGGCTTTCAGCTGTCCTTTGGGGCGACCTGGGGAATTCTCTATCTGTTTCCCCTCCTGGCCAGGGCCCTCTCTTTTTTACCCCGCTGGCTGGCCAACAGCTTCGCAGTTTCGGCGGCCGCCCAGCTGGCCACAGAGCCCATCCTGGCCTACCATTTTTATGGCTTTGCCCCCTGGTCGGTCTTCAACAACCTGGTGGCTGTTCCCCTGGCGGGAGTCATCATGGGTCTGGGCCTTGTCAGCTGTGGTGCAGGTCTGGTCTTTCTCCCCCTGGCCAGGATCCTGGCGGCGGCCAACGGCATCTTAATCACCGTATTGCAGAAATTCATTGCCCTTGCCGCTTCCCTGCCCCTGGCCTACCTTTACCTTCCCCCGCCCGGCCCCCTGTTTTTGGCCGCCTATTATGCCCTCCTTGTCCTCCTGCCCCGCCTATTTCCAGAGCAGGAAAAAGAAGGGGAGGGGAAGGCAGGAGCTGTTCCTTACCGGGCGGCAGCCCTTGTCCTGGTATCCATCCTGCTGTTTTCCTGGATCTTATCTTCCCTGAATCCCCACCAGCTGGAGGTCACCTTCCTTTCCGTAGGGGCAGGGGATGCCGTGGTGGTCACCCTGCCCGGGGGGCGGACCTGCCTGATCGACACCGGGCCCGGGGGCTTGGAGGAGGGCTTTGATGCCGGGGCCGGGGTGATCATCCCCTACCTGCGCCGGCAGGGGGTCCGGCGCCTGGATCTCATCTTTTTAACCCATCCCCACCAGGATCACGCGGGCGGTTTGGCCCAGGTGACAGCCGGACTTCCCGTCGGGGGGATTGTATTTCCCAGGATCTTTTCCCCCGGGGAATTTGGCCTGTCCCCTGACTCTGCCATCCCCCTCTTTGGGGTCGTGGCGGGAGACAGGCTGGATCTGGGGCGGGGTGTGGAGTGTACAGTTTTGCACCCTCCCCCAACTCCCCTTACGGGGACCAATGATGATTACAATAACAATTCCCTGGTTCTCCTCTTAAAGATGGGTGCCGTTAGCTTTCTTTTTACTGGAGATCTGGAAGGGGCCGGGGAGAATTATATGTTACAATATAACCGGGTATCTCCTGCTACTGTCTTGAAGGTGGCCCACCACGGGGCACGAAATTCCACTGGCAGGGAGTTTTTGGGAAAAATCAAACCCTCCCTGGCTGTTATTTCTACCGGTCCCAACAGCTTCGGTCATCCCCACCGGGAAACCCTGGAAAGACTGGACGCCCTGGGGGTAAAGACATTCCGTACCGATGTGGACGGCGCTATCAGAATCAGGACTGACGGGAAAAGAGTTTGGCTGGAGAAGGCCAGGGGGAAGGAGAATGACAGCAAGGGCCGGTTCCCCCGGCCGAGGAGGTGATAGCGAAGTGGTTTATCGCCAGTATTTCCGGGAGTTGCAGGAGGGGATTGTGGCCCCCGTTTACCTTCTTTTTGGCGAAGAAGACTATCTCATGGAAGAGGTTGTGAAAAAGCTTGCCCAGGTGGGGCTGGGGGAAGGAAGCAGGGATTTCAACCGGGATTGTTTTGATGGGGAAGAGGCGGACCTGGAAGAGATCCGGGCGGCGGTGGAAATGCTGCCCTTCGCTTCCCCCCGCCGCTTGGTGGTGGTGAAGAATAGCCCCTACTTTCGAGGGGGCAAGGGCAGCGGGAAGGGCAAGGGCCGGCGGGAAGAGCTGGTGGCCCTGTTGGAGGAGCTGCCGGCAACAACCTGCCTGGTTTTTGTCACCCGGGGTGATGTAGATCAGAGGCTCAAGGCTGTTCAGATCATAAAAAAGAAAGGCCGGTTGTGGGGATTTCCCCGACTCCAGGGGCAGGATTTGACCAAATGGATCATCGCCCGCATCCGGCGGAAAGGAGCAAAAATCGCTGGGGCAACGGCCTCCTACCTGGCCCAGCTTTGGGTCTATGATCTGAACAGGCTGGAGAGAGAATTGGAGAAACTGGTTGCCTATGTGGGGGAAGGGGGGGAGATCGGCCGGGAGCATATTCAACTCCTGGTCGATCCCGGCATCAGGGAAAACATCTTTTATCTTCTCGATGCCGTAGGAAAAAGGGAGACCCGGCGGGCCCTGCTGCTGTTAAATCAGATGCTGGCAGCGGGGGAACCGCCCCTCTTACTGCTCTTTTTGCTCACCCAGAGGCTGCGGCTTATTGGCCTGGCCCGGGCCTTGGCCGGGGAAGGCCTGCGCCCGCGGGAAATAGCAGCCCGGCTCAAACAGCATCCCTTTGTCATTGAAAAGGCCCTGGAACAGGGAAAACAGTTCAGTCAGGAAGCCCTTGAAAACTGCCTGGAAGAATGCCTGTGGGCCGACGGACAGCTGAAGGGGGGACGGCTGGAACCGAAGCTGGTTCTGGAACTCCTGCTGCTGAAGATAACGGAACCCAAAGGGCATAAGTAATTTTTGTACCTAATAGAATACAAAAGGGGCTTTAACCACCTTTGAAAAGCCGGATAGTGACGGCAATGCTGCCGGCAAGGAAGGGTGCAATAAATAATCCTCCTGGGGTGAATGGGTAATGGAAACAGCTTTATTGTCCAGTTTACTGGCAGGGTTTGGCACGACTCTCGGAGCGGCAGTGGTACTCCTCTGGGGACGATCTGTGAAAAGGGAACTGTCCTTTTTTTTGGGCTGCGCAGGTGGCATAATGCTGGGAATAGTCTTTCTCGATCTTATCCCCTCCGCCCTGCAGCAGGGTAATTTTCTTTCCACGGCCGCAGGGGTTTTCTCCGGCGTCATTCTGCTGCGCCTCCTTGATGCGGTATTGGGTGTTGTTTTCCCTGCGGGCAGTCTGCTGGAGGAAAATTTTTTGCGCATGGGTTACTTAATTGCCATCGGCATTGCCCTCCATGACCTGCCCGAAGGCTTTGCCATTGCCGCCGGCTATGCCGTGCCGGGGCAGCTGGGACTGACCATCGCCCTGGCCATCGGTCTGCATAACCTGCCGGAAGGCATGGCCGTTGCTGTACCCCTCAACCTGGCTGGTGTTTCAAAATGGTCCATTCTGGGAATTACCCTGCTGGTAAGCCTTTTTACCCCCTTAGGTACCTTGATCGGCCTTTTTCTCATCAGTTTTTCACGGGACTTTATTGCCCTTCTCTTGGCCATGGCCGGGGGAGCGATGCTCTATTTGGTTCTTTCTGAACTCCTGCCGGAAGGCAGGAGGCACAGCCCCCTGCTCACCACCGGGGGACTTTTGGTGGGGCTGGCAGTGACCTATATTTTACACCTCGTCCTGCCGTAATTGCTGGGAAAAAACAGGCATGATTATCCCGGACATATACACAAAAAAAGCGCCTTGGGCGCTTTTTTAACTGGCTGTTTCCACCGCTGCCAACCGTTTTGCCAGGCGGGACTTCTTCCGCGCGGCCTTATTCTTATGAATAATGCCCTTGGCTGCCGCCTTGTCCAGGAGGATTGTGGTCCGTCTCAGAGCCGCCCTGGCAGCAGTCATATCACCGGCGGTAAGGGCCGCTTCAAAACGCCTGATGGCCGTTTTGATGGCAGAACGAGTGGAGATATTCCTCAGCCTCCGTACTTTTGCTTGCCGTGCCCGCTTTTCTGCTGATTTAATATTGGCCAACCAGTTCACCTCCCGGAAAGGAATTTCTCAACATTTAACATTTTAGCACGACCCCGGGGGAAAATCAAGAAATGTTAACGGGGCACCCCGGCTATTTTTGTGGGCAGGGGAGGGGGAAACAACCAATGACATATTCCTTTCCCCCGGGGAATATACATGTTTTGTGTAACGGGAAGGGAAGGTGAAGCTGTCTTGGGTTGGCTGCGCTCACTAATTCGCCTGCCGAATTTTATTCGGAGAATAAGCCCGCTGCTGCGGAGCACCCTTCTCCTCACCCTGGCTACCGGGATTCTCATCGCCGGGGTTTCCTTTTCCTGGCCCCGCTCCCCGGAGGCAGTGGCTGTTTTTGCTCCCCGGCGCACCGCGGTAGAGGAAAAAGCCGGTAATTTCCTTGCTTTCCTTTTGCAATGGCTTCCCCTGGATTACAGGGATTTATTGTCCCACTGCCTTCCCCTCTTTCCGGCGGCAAATGAGAGGAAGGAAACTGGAGGGCCGGAGCCGGAAAGCTTCTGGGAAAGGGCAGTGGGCTTTTTGACCCGGATTGATATTTCCGACCCGAGGAGCATTGTCCTGGGCCAGGTACCGCTCCTGAGGCAGGTGAGTTATTCCTCCCCGGACCGGGAAGAAAACATATCTCCCCCGCGGCGGGAAGTGGCGACGGTTAACCCCACCCCTTCTACCCCACCCCCACCGCCCA
>DUTA01000009.1 GCA_012842325.1 Bacillota bacterium
AATGCCTAGCTTAGGGTACTCTACGAAACCCTGGGTGATAGCTCTACGGAACCTCAGCGGCTTCAGCACAGCTTTATGAACACCAATTGTGGCGAGGTCTCTCGCCTACTAAAGCTTGACGCGTACTTATACAGGCACAGTGGTTGACAGGGACTTGCAGCCGTGTTAAAATGGACAAAATTCTATAAGCGTACCCCATCTCTTGCCGCCAGGGGTGGGGTAGAGGTGCGGTGTTGATGGGCAGCCGGAGGAGAGAAGGGCATTGGTGAAGCGCTAACTCACTGCTGGAGTGATGGATGTGCTGGAATGTAACGACCAAGGCCACGGGCATTGGTCTTTTTCGTGCCTGCCGGCCGTGCCACCCATGTACATGACAGAGGAAGGAGCTGGCCGTCGATGAATTTACCAGGTACCATCTGCATCAATGCCGAGGGGCACCTGCAGGTGGGAGATTGTGATGTGGTGGAACTGGCGAGGACCTTCGGAACTCCCCTATACATTTACGATGAAGAGGGAATCAGGGAGAAATGCCGGGAATACCACCGGGCCCTGGCCGCCCATTACCCCAAATACAAGGTACTCTATGCCAGCAAGGCCTTTTCTTCTCTGGCCATGTGCCGGTTGATGGAACAGGAAGGCCTGGGCCTTGACGTTGTCTCGGGGGGAGAGCTCTATACCGCCCTGGCTGCCGGTTTCCCCCAGGGAAAAATCTACTTCCACGGCAACAATAAAAGTATCGAGGAGTTAAATCTTGCCCTCTCCGCCGGAGTCGGGTATATTGTCGTCGACAATCCCTGGGAGTTGGAAAACCTGGCCCAGCTGGCGGCAGGGAGAAAAAGCAGGATAAAGATTCTCCTGCGTTTGACACCCGGTATTGAAGCCCATACCCATCATTACATTCAGACGGGGCAGCTGGATTCCAAGTTCGGCATTTCCCTGGTCGGGGATGCGGCCCTGGAGGTGGTAAAAAGGGCCCTGGAGCTCCCCTGCCTTGAGCTGGCAGGCATCCACTGCCATATTGGCTCCCAGGTCTTTGCTTCTGAATCCTTCCGTCTCGCCGCCGAAAGAATGGTAGAATTTATGGCAGAGGTGAGGGAGGAAACCGGGCAGCAGCTTGCGGAATTGAACCTGGGCGGCGGCCTGGGAATCACCTATACGGAAAACGACCGGCCGGAACCCATTGCCGCCTTTATTCATGGAATCGCCACTGCCATCAAGGAGGCCTGCGCCAGGTACAATCTGCCCCTGCCCACCCTGTTGCTGGAACCGGGCCGGTCCCTGGTGGGCGAAGCGGGGATAGCAGTGTACAGGGTCGGGGCCATTAAAGAAATTCCTGGCGTCCGGACCTATGCCTCCGTTGACGGGGGGATGGCCGATAATCCACGCCCGGCCCTCTATCAAGCCCGTTACCGGGCCCTGGTAGCCAATAAGGCCGACGCTCCCCGGGTTCAGAAATACACAATCGCCGGCAAGTGTTGCGAATCCGGCGATATCCTCATCGAGGATATAGAACTTCCCCGCCTTGTTCCCGGTGATCTCATCGCCGTCCTGTCCAGCGGTGCTTACCAGTACGCCATGGCCAGCAATTACAACCGGCTCCCCAGGCCGGCCGTCATCGCCGTGGCCCAGGGGCGGGCGGAAGTCATCATCCGCCGGGAGACCTACAGCGATTTGATCCGTTATGACCGTATTCCACCAGCCTGGGAAAAGGATGCTACCCTCCCGGCAGTAATGTAAAAGCGCCTCGAGCGCTTCTTTTCTTATTCCCTTTATGATATAATTTTCTGTGTTGGCTGGCAAAGGAAAGCCTATTAGGAGGTAACAAACTGTTGTTTGCTCAGGATATGATCTTCCGTATTCCGGCCCTGCTCCTTGCCATCACCGTCCACGAGTATGCCCACGGAAAGATGGCCGATCGCCTCGGTGACCCGACGGCCCGCTATGCCGGCAGGCTTACCCTGAATCCCCTGGCCCATCTCGACCCCCTGGGTCTGTTGGTACTCTGGCTCTTCCGCTTCGGCTGGGCCAAGCCGGTGCCCATAAATCCCTATTATTTCCGCAACCGCAGGCAGGGGCTGGTTCTGGTCTCCCTGGCCGGTCCGGCGGCCAATATACTTACCGCCTTTATCGTTCTGCTGCTCCTGCAGCTCTGGCCCGGGACGGGCTTTATCGCCCAACAGATTTTATCCTTGGCCTTTATTTACAATTTGTATCTGGCTGTATTTAATCTGCTCCCCATTCCCCCCCTGGACGGTTCAAAAATCCTGCAGGGCATTCTGCCCGGTCCCCAGGCTTATGCTTACTCCCAGCTGGAGAGCTACGGCCCGATTATTTTAATAGTACTTATCTACCTGGGAGTTGTCGGGAAGATCCTTTATCCCCTGGTAAGCCTGCTCTCCGGGATTTTGGAAGGTTTGACCAACTGGCTGGTTTTTGGTTTGCTCTACAGGTTCCTTTTCAGATTCTGGTAGATTGAAGATGGGAGGTATCATGTATGGTGCGCGGTAGGGTACTGAACGGCATGCGGCCGACCAACAAGCTCCATCTGGGCAACTATTTTGGTTCAGTGGTCAATATGGTTGCCCTGCAGGAGGAATATGAATGCTTCTATGCCATTGTGGACTGGCACGCCCTGACCACCGGCTATGAAAATACAGCGGATCTCCAGGAAAACATCCTCGACATTGCCATCGATTGGCTGAGTGCCGGGGTCGACCCGGAAAAAGCTGTCATCTTTGTCCAGTCCCATGTGAAGGAACATGCGGAACTCCACCTGCTGTTGTCCATGATCACCCCCCTGGGATGGCTGCTGCGGGTCCCAACCTACAAGGAACAACTGCGGCAATTGAAGGACCGCGATATCCATACCTACGGTTTCCTCGGTTACCCCCTGTTGATGGCGGCCGACATCCTGGCCTACAAGGCCGATACCGTGCCGGTGGGAGAAGACCAGCTTCCCCATTTGGAATTCGCCCGGGAGGTAGCCCGCCGTTTCAACCACCTTTACACACCCATCTTTCCCGAACCCCAGGCCAAGCTGACCAAGGTGCCCCTCCTGCCCGGGGTCGACGGGCGCAAGATGAGCAAGAGCTACGGCAATCACATTCCCATGTCGGCCAGCCCCGACCTCATCCGAGAAAAGGTCCAGCAGATGGTTACAGATCCGGCCCGGATCCGCAAGGATGATCCGGGACACCCCGAGGTGTGTACCGTGGCGGCATTTTACAAGGTCTTTCTCCCCGAGGGGGTGGATGAGGTTTTCGCCCAGTGCCGCGCCGGGGCCATCGGCTGTGTGGCCTGTAAAAAGCGCCTGACGGAATTGATTGTCGCGCGGATGGAACCCATCTACAGGCGCCGACAGGAACTGGAAAAACGTCCCGATTATATCCGGGATGTGCTCCAACAGGGAGCTGCCCGGGCCAGGGAAGTGGCAGGCAAGACCCTGGAGGAAGTTCGGCAGGCGATGAATGTGTAAGCCCTGGGAGTGAGCCCCGGTGTCCTATCAGGTGCGGCTGCAGAACTTTCAAGGCCCCTTTGACCTTCTCTGCCACCTCATTGAGAAGGAAAAAATCGACATTTACGATATTCCTATTGCCCAGATCACCCGGGAGTATCTGGAGTACCTGCACAGCTGGGAGGATATGGATATTGATGAAGCCAGCGAATTCCTCCTCCTGGCCTGCAAACTGATTGAGATCAAGGCCAAACTCCTCCTGCCCCAAAAGCAGGAAACAGGCCTGGTGGAAGAAGCAGCTGATCCCAGGGAGGAGTTGGTCGAGCGGCTGCTGGAATATAAATTGTTTCGCCGGCTGTCAACCCTCCTGGAGGAGCTGGCCTGCCAGCAGGAGAAATTCTTTACCAGGGCCGGGGACGACCCTGCCCTCTGGTTCCCCGAGGGCAGGCCCCTGGAAGCTGTGACCATAACTGATCTGGCGGAAGCCTTTCGTGCTGTTTTGAAACAGGCTGACGCCGCCCCGACTTTGCCCCTCAGGGAAAGAAAGATAAGTATAGAAGAAAAAATCCAGGAGCTGCACCGGGCCCTTGAGGGGGCCGGGGCCCGCCTCTGGTTTAAAGACCTCTTTACCA
This sequence comes from Bacillota bacterium, assembly GCA_012842325.1. Taxonomy (GTDB): domain Bacteria; phylum Bacillota; class DTU030; order DTU030; family DTU030; genus DTU030. The sequence goes on from DUTA01000009.1 coordinate 4,087, forward strand.
AAACCAGCCACCGCTTGGATATTATCGTTACTTTCCTGGCCCTCCTGGAGCTGATCCACCGGGGTGAAGTAAAGGCCTACCAGCAAGATCCCTTTGGTGATATTCTCATCCTACGGTGTGGGGAGTGATCACTATTTACCAATCCTTGCCCGCCTTACTTGAAGCCCTGCTCTTTGTCGCCGGCGCTCCCCTGACCCTGGAAGAAATCTGTGCTGCGACCGATTTGGCACCCGATGACGCCCGCCTGGCTCTGCAGGAACTGCAAAGTCAATATGAAGGGGAGGGGAGGGGGCTGCAGTTGCGTTATGTTGCCGGTGGCTACCAATTGTGCACCAAGGCAGAATATGCACCGTATATAGAAAATCTCCTGGGCAAACGGGAAAAAAACACCCTCTCCCAGGCGGCCCTGGAAACCCTGGCCATCATCGCCTATAAGCAGCCTGTTACCAAATTTGAAATTGAGAATATCCGCGGTGTCAGGGTGGACAGTGTCCTGAACACCCTAATGGAGAAGGGTTTAGTTAAAGAAATGGGCCGAAAGGCTGCTCCCGGGCGGCCGATCCTCTATGGAACCACCAGGTATTTTTTAACAGCCTTTGGCTTAAAGGATATCCAGGACCTGCCCAGGATAGATGAGGGAAAAAACCCGGACACAACCAAGGGCAGGGCCTGAATTTGTCCTTTTCCAACCTAGAACATAGGTTGGTTTTTTGTCTTGCAAACAATTGGTATCTCTTTCCTGATCCTGGTTAGAATAGGGAATAAATGCAGAAAGAAGGGAGGAGAAGGTGCTGCTGCCTTGGCTGCTGGTGCTGATTATAGGGGCTCTCGTCCTTTTCCTCCTGCTGCCGGTGCCCATCAGATTCCGCTATCACCACCGGCAGGGTGCCGGTGATCTGGCCATCGAGGCCGACCTGCTTTTTGGCCTCATTACCTTGGCCTGGGCAGGGGCCCGGCGGGGCTTGCAGCTCACCCTTTTTCATCCCTGCCTTACCATACCCATCCCTTTCCCCGGCTCCTTCAAGTCCCCGGCGGGAAAAGAAGGGGGGCAGGGGGAAAGACCAAAATATGAGCAGCTGGTATCCCTGCTCCGGGATGGGAGAAGGTTCCTCCCGCAGGTCCTTTCCTACAGCCGGCGGCTTCTGCGTATGAGCAGGCTGGAGATAGAGTCTTTGGAAATGGAGCTTGGCACCGGTGATGCGGCAGAAACAGGCATCCTCACGGGCCTCCTCTGGAGCTCCCTCGGCCTGCTCAGGCATCTTTTTCCGGCCGGAGAAGGCAATTATAAAATTATACCCCATTTTAACCGGGCGGTCCTGAAGATCAGGGTCAGCGGTATATTGCAGGTTCGGCCCGGTCATATTATAACTGTGATGCTGCAATTGTTGGTCAAAATGCTCTGGGAAAAATATGGCAAGGGAGTTGATCTTGGTGGAAGAACATCCAATTCAGGGTTTAATGAAAACTGCCATGGAGAGTATTAAAGAAATGGTTGATGTCAACACCATTGTTGGCGATGCCGTGGAAACCCCCGATGGGAGTGTAATCATCCCTGTTTCCCGGGTTAGTTTTGGTTTTGCCGCCGGAGGTGGAGATTACCAGCAGAAAAATGGTGAGGGAGGTAACGACAATCTTCCCTTTGCCGGGGGCAGTGGGGCAGGGGTATCGGTTCAGCCTGTGGCCTTCCTCGTGGTGGGCCAGGGCCAGGTGCGCCTGCTGCCCGTAGACAGCAGGGCCCTCTACGACCGGCTGATCGATCTGGCCCCCCAGGTGCTGCAGCAACTGGGGCTCGCAGTAAAGGGCCAGGAAGAAAGGGTAACCAAAGGGGAACTAAACCAGCCGCCCCCGGGCTACCAGCCCCTGGCGTAAAAAAAGCAGGGTAAGGGGGCAGGGGACTGCCTCCCTAAACAGCCTTCTTCTTTGCCCTTTCCTTTCCAAACCAATTATTCCTTCCTTTTTCCTGCCAGGGGGCAGGATTGTTTTCCTTTTGCGAGAAAACTATTATAGCTAGTAAGTGGAGGCGGCAAAGGAGGAAGAACAAAATGCTGTTAGCCGAAGCAGTGGAACTGATCTGGCAAAACCGGCGGTACATAACACTGGACCCAAAGCAGGCCTTGAGCCACCTCAACGAGGAAGTGGCAGAATCCCTGAAGGCCCTTTTGCGCAATGACGAAGAGCGGGCGAGGAAAGAATTGGGTGATGCCCTCTCCTGTCTCTTTATTGCCCTCAAGGTGCTGGGTATGGATGCCGAGGAAGTTGTGAAACAGCAGGTTGAGAATATGCGCAAAGGCCGGGATAAGGTAATGGTAATCACTGCCAACCGGGTGGAAATATACGTTAACGGTGAGCGAAAGGGGGGATGGTCGGTCTGGGGACCGGAAGATCGGAATCAGGCCAAGCAGATTGCCGCCGAATTTGGTTGCACCGTTATTGAGGAAGATTAATAATTTACCTTGCCCCTCCTATTTTTTTGCCTGCCTGGGGGCAGGCGGCCGGGGTTGCTGTTCTATGCCCCCTCCTTCCCTCATAGGGTAGAGTGAGGATCTGGGAGGAGGGGACGGAAGTGCTTAACAGAATCTGGCTGGTCTTTATCCTGCTGGGCACTGCAGTGGCGGTAACAGGGGGCCGGGCGGAGGTGGTAACCAGGGCGGTAACAGAAGGCAGTCAGGCTGCCGTGCAAACTGCCCTTGGCCTTATCGGCACCATTGCTTTCTGGTTGGGTCTGATGCGCATCGCGGAAGATGCCGGCCTGATTGTTCTCCTTGCCCGCATCATCAGGCCACTGGTCAGATTTCTCTTTCCCGAGGTGCCGGCCAATCACCGGGCCCTGGGTTCCATCCTCCTCAACATGGCTGCCAATTTGCTGGGCTTGGGGAATGCAGCCACACCCCTGGGTTTAAAGGCCATGGTGGAGCTGCAGGAGCTAAACGAGGAGCCGGACACCGCCACCAACAGTATGTGTACCCTGTTGGCCATCAATACTTCCAGCATTACCTTAATCCCGACCCTGGTCATCGCTGCCAGGGCCGCTGCCGGTTCCCGGAACCCGGCGGAAATAGTGGGGACTACCATTATTGCCACCAGCTGTTCCACCATCGCCGCCCTGACCGTAGATGCCCTTTATCGTCGCCTGGGGCGCAGGGGCCAGGGGAGGTGAAGGCAGTGGCACAGCGTATCCTGGAAGTAGTTTCCGAAGGGGCGGTACCCCTGCTCATCGCCGGCATCCTCCTGTTGGCCCACTGGCGGGGTGTAAATGTCTTTGAATCCTTTCTCCAGGGAGCCCAGGAAGGCTTTGCCACCGCAGTTAGGCTCATCCCCCACCTGGTTGCAATGTTTGTCGCCATCGATCTGCTGCACCTTTCCGGGACCCTGGACCTGGTCTATAAACTCCTTTATCCCCTCTTTGCCCTGGGGGATATTCCCCCGGAAATTCTCCCCCTGGTCTTAACCCGTCCCCTGTCGGGCAGCGCCGCCTTTGGTGTGACCGTAAACCTGATCAATACCCATGGCCCCGACTCCTTCATTGGCCGCTTGGCCTCTACTATCCAGGGCAGTACCGATACAACCTTTTACATCCTGACAGTCTATTTTGGCGCGGTGGGGATAAAAAAAACCCGCCATGCCCTGGTGGCCGGGCTTGTGGGGGATCTGGCCGGCTTTGTGGCCGCCTTCTGTATCTGCAAACTGGTCTTTGGTTGAACGGCCGGCTTGCGCCAGACTGCGTGATTTTATACCACTTTCCCCTAAAGGATTCTGGCTCTGTCTTTCAACTGTTAAGTTCCTGAAAAATTGCTGTCAGATCGACCAGGAATTTTCCATGATTGCTCCAATCGGTTATTACGTTTTGGGCCGTAAGGGGTATTACCCGGCTTTGCTTTTCATCGAGCTGAATGCGCAGGATAAAAGACTCGCGGAAGAGGCTTGCCTCTTCAACAACAGTGTTTTTGATAAAGAGCAGTACCTTCTGGGAATTGATAATTGCCGGTATAGGGGCTGGTTCTGAAGGTCCCGTCTCAAAAAACTGTTCCCCATTGCCGGGGCGGCGGTGCATGCACTTTCGTCCCGTGGCACATATTCTCTTCCCTTCAGCCAGGGAGAGGGGTAAGAGATAATCATCCTTCCCAAAGGTCTCCGGAATTGGCTTGCCATCGATGGTAATAAACAGTTCAAAGGAGTCCTGCGGCTGCAGAGACAGGGACCTGAGGGTAAACAATTCTGCGCCAAAATTCACAGCTGGCACCTCCCTAATGGTCCGTCGTTACAGGAGTATCTTATGCAAGATACAGGAAAAGTGTGCAGTTGCCAAATAAGTACCCTGCAAGCTGTCTGGGCAAGTCCCTGAATAACCGGGAGGGAAAGAATTGGTACGCCTGCAGAAGTTTCTCGCTGCCGCCGGGGTTGCCTCCCGCCGCAAGGCAGAAGAGTTGATCCGCCAGGGAAAGGTTACCGTTAACGGGGAACGGGCGGTGCTTGGCACCAGGGTGGATCCCGAAAAAGATATTGTGAGGCTCGATGGGAAAGTAGTGACCCCGGAGAAAAAAGTATACTTAATTTTGAACAAACCCAGGGGAGTCGTGACCACCTGCCGGGATCCCCAGGGCCGGCGGACGGTGCTGGACCTGATCGGCAGCATTGGGGCTGCGGTCCATCCCGTAGGGCGCCTGGATTATGATACCGAAGGCCTCTTGCTGCTGACCAATGATGGGGATCTGACCAATAAGCTGATCCATCCCCGCTACCAGATCGAGAAGACGTACCATGTCCTGGTAGAAGGCCGGCCCACAGAGCAGGACCTGGAAACCTTGCGCAGGGGTCTTTTGCTGGAAGATGGTTGGACAGCCCCAGCCCGGGTCAGTATTCTGAAAGAGATGAGGGGAAAAACCTGGCTGGAAATGTCCATCCACGAAGGCCGCAACAGGCAGGTGCGGCGCATGTGGGCGAGGCTCGGTTACCCTGTGTTGAAGTTGCGGCGGACAAGATTCGCCTTCCTCACCCTGGGACGGCTGAGACCGGGCGAGTATCGTCATTTGAGCCGGGAAGAAGTGAGGAAATTGCGGGCCCTGACCCGGGAAAAAGGCTAAGACCGTCTGGAACTACAATTCATCAACTTGCCGCTTGTTTTGCCCTCTTTTCCTGGGATATAATGAGAGCGGGAGCAGGGAGGGAAGGAATTGGACAGCTTCTTGCTGGCTCTGCAGTTTCTCACCAT
>DUTA01000121.1 GCA_012842325.1 Bacillota bacterium
CATAATATCTCAGGGATACCCACCCTTTTCAATATCTTTTTTAAGCGATTAAATATCTGTGAACGAAACTCTGGTCGCTCTACCCAGCCGCGGCCGCTTCATATTGACATTATGGTCATTTTTGTGGTATACTTGGGATTGAACCGCAAGGGGAAGGGTGTCCGAGGGGTTGAAGGAGGCGGTCTTGAAAACCGTTGAGCCTTCGCGGGCTCCGTGGGTTCGAATCCCACCCCTTCCGCCACTAGATCGGACATATAATATTTTGTGGAGAGGTGGCCGAGTAGGCTGAAGGCGGTCGCCTGCTAAGCGATTGTACAGGCACAAACCTGTACCGCGGGTTCGAATCCCGCCCTCTCCGCCATTTTTCCACCGGGTATCAGTTTCCTGATACCCGCATTCATTTATGGTGCCTGGGATTTTTTGGTAAACTTGACTTCCCTGGAGGCATTTGTTATAATAACACAGCAGACAAATTCATGCGCCCGTAGCTCAGCCTGGATAGAGTAACGGACTACGAATCCGGAGGTCAGAGGTTCAAATCCTCTCGGGCGCGCCATTCAAGGCTTTATATTAAGAAGCGAGTTTCCATGCGGGAACTCGTTTTTCTTTGCCTTTTCGGTTACCCTTTCCGGCGGCAAACCCCTGCTAACAGTGGAACGAAACCAGTCTGGGCCCCATTAAGGCGTGAAAATTTTCTTTTTGGCATTTAATCTTGTAAATACCCCTCTTCCCGGGCCTGGTCGATGACCCTTTGGGCATATTCCCACAGCTCGGGGGCATTGGCGGCGATGATGCTGTTTCGCTTGAGGACCTTTTCCCGGGTGACCCCTGGCTTTGTCCAGGTGTGGGCCCGGGTATGGTGGTTGAGGAGGAGGGGCTGGAAGCGGTCCAGGGAGTTGGCGAAGCGGGCTTCCGGCGTTTTCTGTTCTTCAAACTCCCGCCACAGGTCCCACATTTCCCGGGCCTGATCTTCGGGGAGCAGGTTGAAGATCCGCCGTGCCGCTGCCAGTTCCCGCTCTTCCTTATCCTCATGGGCGGCCTCGTCGTAGCAGAAGGTGTCCCCGGCATCGATTTCCACCAGGTCGTGGATGAGGACCATTTTCACCACCCGGAAAAGATCCAGTCCCTTTTCCCGGGCATACTCGGAGAGCAGCAGGGCCATCAGGGCCAGGTGCCAGGAATGCTCGGCACTGTTTTCGTTCCTGGTAGTGCCGATGACTACATTCTGCCGCAAAACATTCTTCAATTTATCGGCCTCCACAATGAAAGCCAATTGTTTTTCCAGGCGTTCCTTTTCCAAACTGGCTCACTCCTTTTCTGGCAGGTGCTGCAAGGGGGCTGCGGCGGTTGCCTTATTTGGTTCACACCGGTCTAAATTCCACGTCGCCCTTTTCCTTTCCTCCCCGGTAAAGGGGCACAAAAAATACCTAAAACTCCCCGGGGGAGCTTTAGGTGTCACCGAACCATTTCCTTTCAGGCCCTCTCTTTTCGGCAGGCCCTTATTGCCCGGCTTCCTGGAGGGCCAGCAGTTCGTCTTCGAGGAAGATTTTATCAATGTCTATTAAGATAATAAGCCTTTCCTCCAGGGCGAGAATACCGCTGATATAGCGGGCGTCAAAGGAGGCAAAGTTTTCCACTGGCGGTTTTATGTTCTCCTCGGCGACGGCCAAAACCTCGGTAACGGAATCGACGATGATGCCCACTGTGTTGCCCCGGACTTCCACCACTATGAAGCGCTGTTCGCCGGTGTCGGCACCTGGTGTGAGGCCAAAACGCCGGCCTAAATCGACGATGGGAATAACCTTGCCCCGCAGGTTGATGATGCCCTTGATAAACTCGGGGGAGTTGGGCAGTTTGGTGGGAGTTTGGGGGCGGATAATCTCCTGGACACTGAGAATGGGGATACCGTATTCCTCTTCTCCCAGCTTAAAGATCACCACTTGCCTGTTCTCGCTGAGCATTTTCATCCCGATTCCCTCCTTGCTTTAATAGAGGTGGGGGCAGGGGCCTGCCCCCGCTCCTGTGGGAATTACACCTGGAACACTTCCACGGCTGCCTGCAGCTTCTGGGCCAGGGACTGCAGGTTCTCGGCTGTAGTCGTCAGCTCCTCCGCTGCCGCCCACTGCTCCTGGCTGTTGGCTGCCAGCTCCTCGGTCAGGGCTGCATTCTGCTGGGAGACACTGGCGATGCTGTTGATGCTGTCTGCTGTGTCCTTTACCCGGGAGGAGACAGCCATAATCGCCTGGGTTATTTCCAGCACCTTTTCCCGGGCCCGGGCCGATACCAGATCAATCTGGGCAAAGGCGGCTTCCGTCTCCCTGGTGGCGTTGAACTGGAATTCAACCAGCTTTTCCGCCTCACCCATTCCTTCCTGGGCGGCGGCGATGGCCCCCTGGATTTCGCCAATGAGGGCGGTGACCCTTTCCGTCGACCGGGTGGACTCTTCGGCCAGCTTGCGCACTTCATCGGCCACAACGGCAAAGCCCCTGCCCTGGTCCCCCGCCCGGGCCGCTTCGATGGCGGCATTCAAGGCCAGGAGGTTTGTCTGCTCGGCAATCGATTTTATTATATCAATAATTGTCCCGATCTGTCCCGCCTTTTCCGATAGGCCGCCGATCAGGGCGGCCATTTCCTGGGCTACCCTCCGGTTATGGGCCATCTTTTCGGCCTGCAGCTGGATCTTCTCTTTTCCTGCCCTCACCGCTGCCCCGGCTTCTTCTACCTGTTTTACCGTCTCCCGGGCCGAGTTTTCTATGTTGCTAAAGGTCTTCTGCATTTCGTTGAGCTGGTCGGCGGTCTTTTGGGCCGTAAGGGCCTGTTGCTGGGCGCCGGCTGCCATCTCATTGGCGGCGGTGGCAACTTCCTGGGATCCCCGGCTCGACTGTTCGGCGGCGGAGGCTATTTCCCGGGCCGACTGGGCCAGGGCAGCGGCGCTGTCTTTAACCTGCTTTATCAGGTCCGCCATGCCGGCAACCATTTCCTGGAACAAGGAGCCGAGCCTGCCGACCTCATCCTTCCCCTTTACGGAGATCTGGTGGGTCAGATTCCCCGTCCCGATCAGGGCGGCCGCCCGTGCCAGATTGGCGACGGGTCCGGCGATGGAATTGGCCAGGAAAACACTGCCCAGGATACCCAGGGCAGTGACGGCCAGCCCTATCGTTGCCGCCACATCCCGCAGCTGGTTTACCGGGGCCATGGCTTCAGCCAGGGGGGCGGTAACGGCTACTGACCAGCCCGTCAGGGGCATGGGAGCGAAGGAGCACAGGTAGTCTTCGCCTCCTAGAGAGTAGGTGTCAAGGCCCTGTTCCCCGGCCACCATCCGCTCGGTCATGGTCCGCAGTTCCGGGGTAATGTACTCGGCCTCATCCCGTAAAAAATTGGCCCGGAAGCGGATGCTGGCATCGGGATGGGCAATAACCAGGCCGCTGCCGTCAATTATGTAAGGGTAGCCTGCCTGCCCTTCGGCAATTTCCAGGGCCATTTCCGTCAGGAAATCCAGGGTAAGGGTACCGCCCAGGATGCCGATCATTGCCCCCTCATCGTCTCTGATGGGAGCGGTGATGGCGACTATCGGTACATTGGTGGCCTTACTGATAATGGGCTCTGAGATCACACCCTGCCGGCGGTGCCAGGTTTCCTGGATATAATCCCTGTCCCCCAGGTTCCCGCTGTTACCCTTGGTGCCGATGAACTCATGGTCGGGATAAACCAGGTAGAGCATCTCGAAGGCGTTGTAGGCGCGCTGTTTTTCTTCCAGATAGGGAGAGGCAATCTCCCAGTCCATGGTCTTTACTGCCTCTACTTCTGCCAGTATCCCTATAATCCTTTGGTACTGGGTAAGTTTTTCTTCAATACCCTGGGCGAGCAAAAGGGCCACCTGGGTTTGCCTGTTGTATATTTCAGCCTGCAGGATCCTGCGGGCCGAGATGTAGTTGGCCCCTCCCAGGGCTGTGCCTGTTATTAATATTAAGCCAACAATAATGACAGCAATTTTCAGGTGTAGACTTTTCAACTTCCCTACCTCCATGCCAGTTAGTTCGGGGTGCAATTATTACTGTGTGGGATATTGGGGGTACCTGGTTTCCCTTGCCCTTCAGTGCATAAAGAAAAAGCACACCTCCTTCAGCGGTTGGGGTAAAGGATGTGCCCGGTACACGCATCTGGCAGTTGGCTGCCCTGGAGCCCGCGGCCTGCGTTCCGGCTGAATAAGTGCAAAACTTCGACAAGATTTACCAAATTCCTTCCAGAAACGGTATGCATTAAGCCGGCCGGGAAGGAAAAGATATAAAGGATTAACGAGGCCGAATGCCAAAGGAAAGGGGACATTCAGCATGGCAAAGGAAAAGGGAAGGCCGGCACAGGGCGAGAAGAAGCCCATGACCGGGGAGGAGGAAGCCCTCCTGCGGCAAAGATGGGCCGAGGCCAGCAACTGGAACCCCGATGATTTTGAAACCTTTCCAGCCCGGCGCCAATTCACCACCGGCAAGAAGCCCATTCCGCCCCGGCAGGGCTAAGGTCAGCCCCTTACCTCCCCCCGGGGCCGGCCCACCCCATTATTCGTTGTCGGCGACAAATAGTATAAAAATAAATTCAGTACCATTGCCAAAAGAGGATATTTCCCGTTGCCGGGGAATTATTTTAGAAATACAACAGGGGTGGAAGAGAAAGGAAAATATTGGGGGGGTTAGATGTCAGCACCAGTCGGAATTTTTGATTCGGGTTTTGGTGGTCTAACGGTAGTGCGGCAGTTTTTCGAGACGCTGCCTGAGGAAAGCCTTGCCTATTTCGGCGACAATGCCCGGGTTCCCTACGGGTCCCGGTCCCAGGAGGAAATCCAGGCCTTTGTCCTGGAAGTGGCCGCGTTTCTGGTTGGGCAGGGGGTCAAGGCCCTGGTGGTAGCCTGCAATACGGCCACAGCGGCAGCCCTGCCGGCCCTGCGGGAGGCCTTTTCCCTGCCGGTGGTGGGTATCATTGAGCCGGGGGCAAAGGCGGCGGCCCTGGCCACCCATTCGGGGGAGATCGCCGTAATTGCCACGGAATTTACCATTAACTCCGGCTCTTATCAGGCAGCCATCAAGAAGTACAATCCCCGGGCCAAAGTTTATGGACAGGCCTGCCCCCTGTTTGTCCCCTTTGTGGAAAAGGGGAAGCTCAGCGGGGCGGAGGTGGAGGCGGCCGCCGGGGAATACCTGTCCTTTTTGGCTGCTACCGCCGTCGACACCCTGGTCCTGGGTTGTACCCATTATCCCCACCTGCTGCCGGTGATCAGGAAGGTAATTGGGCCCGATATTAAAATCATCGATCCGGCCGAGGCTACGGTGGGCACCCTGAAGGAAATCCTCCAGGAAAAGGGCCTGCTGGCACCGGCGGGCAATGTTCCCCAGCACCGCTTTTACACCAGCGCCGATCCCGAACAGTTCCGCCGCCTGGGCCAACAGCTTCTGGGACAGCCCATGGACTATGTGGAGCAGGTGCCGGTTAAAAAATGAAACCGCAACCGGCAGAGAAAAAGCGGCGCCCGATAGTCCCTTTGGGGCCGAAATAGCCGGGGACAATCTTGTTAGCGTAAAGTTTTGGTAGGCGGTGGCAGGAAAAACGCGTGTGGAGATAAAAATAGAGACCTCGCACCAACAGATAGACAGAAAGGAGCGAGGTCTCATGAAGAGCGATGGCGTAG
>DUTA01000122.1 GCA_012842325.1 Bacillota bacterium
AGCCATTTCTGATGTCTCCTCTCTAGGATGTTATGGTTGCAACTTCATTCTAACCGAGGGACACAAGAAATGGCTTCTTTTATTTCATGGGGAAACCAATTTTACACAATTATACGGACTCAACTAAATTTGGATACCGCCCAGGTCATTGTAGAGCAGTTGAGGCAGGTCGGCCTCACAGCCAAGATCCAGCTCATTGAATGGTCCAGCTGGCTGTCTGTCGTGTATAAAGGCCGCAACTATGAGACGACCCTGGTGGGGCTCGCCGCCCCGCCGGCACCGAGGAAAGCTTTGGCCAGGTACTGTTCAGATGCGGAAAATAACTTTATGAATTACAGCAATCCTGAATATGATGCCCTGTACAAGAAAGCGGTCACGGAGACGGCAGAAGAAAAAAAGATCCAGCTGTATAAACAAATGCAGGCTATGCTTGCCAACGATGCAGCCGCCGTCTTTATTCAGGATCCCTATCAGCTGACTGCAGTGAGGGATAAACTGGGCGGCTATACCCATTACCCGATCTATGTCCAGGACATGTCCCGGGTCTACTATAAAGGGGAAGAAAAGCCCAGCAAGGAGTGAAGCAGGCGAGGTTGGCCGGCGGAAAGGGATGCAGATGGGGATGAAGGGTACCGTAAAAAAAATCATTTCCCTCCTTATGTCGTTGTTTTTAACGTCCATCCTTACCTTCACTGCTTTTCAGGTAATTCCCGGAGACAGTGCCCTGATTGCTCTGGGCATGGATGCCACGGAGGAACAGCTGGAGGAATACCGGGAAGAAATGGGGCTGAATAAAAGCCTCCCCATGCGTTTTGCCAGGTGGTTAAAGGGTGCCTTAAAGGGGGACTTCGGCTACTCATCCCAGTATCAGATGCAGATGAAGGTCAGTACGCTGATAGGGGATCGCCTAACCGTGACCCTTTGGCTGGCTGCCCTGTCGTTTTGCATAATTGTCCTTGTTTCTTTCCCCCTGGGAATCCTTAATGCCCGAAACAGGAGCGGCACCCTGGATTCCTTGATCACCCTGGTGACCCACTTTTTTATGGCGGTACCGCCCTTTTTTTTGGGCATGATCATCACCCTGCTCTTCGGCATCATTTTAAAGTGGTTCACGCCGGGGAATTATGTCAGCCCCGAAGAGGACTTCCAAAGGTTCTTAAGGTTTATGATCTTCCCGGCCATCGCCGTGGCCGTACCCAAAATTGCCATGCTGGTTAAACTGTTGCGCAGCTCTTTGCTCAGGGAAATGGGGCTCGATTATGTAAGGACGGCGAAGGGCAAGGGGATGACCGACACCAGCATTCTTTATCGCCACATCTTGAAAAACGCCCTGATTCCGGTAATCACCTTTTTAGCCATGATCCTGGCGGATATTCTGGCGGGAACCATTCTGGTGGAACAGGTGTTCAACCTTCCCGGCTTAGGTCGATTGTTGGTCTCATCCATTGCCAACAGAGATTATGCCGTCGTGCAGGCAATCGTTCTGTACATTGCCTCGGTGGTGATCGTTATCAATTTTCTCGTTGACCTTCTCTACCAGTGGATTGATCCGAGACTTAGAAAGGATTAGATTGGAAATGCGGGTGGTGGAGATGGGGAAAAACGGGGGAAGTACATATGACTTTAATTTTATACTGGGTCTTCTGCTAACATCCCTCGTCCTCTTCATTGTTTTCCTGGGGTTTTTCTATACCCCATATGATCCCAATAAAATGGAGGCGGCGTTAATAAACAAGCCACCGAGCCTTTCCCACCCACTGGGCACCGATAACTTCGGCAGGGACATCCTGAGCCGCGTGATGAAAGGGGCCGGAACCACCTATGTAATAGCCGCCGCCATTGTGTGCATTGGGGCGTCCCTGGGGATCCTCGTAGGTGCCCTCACGGGCTATTTTGGCGGCTGGTTCGATGAGGTAGTAATGAGGCTGAACGATGTCTTGACCTCATTTCCCAGTATTCTGCTGGCCCTGGTCTTTGTCAGCCTATTTGGGCCGGGAAGCTACAATATAGTTTTTGCTTTGGGGCTCCTCTTTGTTCCCAGTTATGCCCGCCTGGTAAGAGGTGAGTTCATTGTCCTTAAGGAGAGGGATTTCGTCAACAATGCAAAATTGATGGGAGCGGGGAGTTTACGTATTATTTTTGTCCATATATTGCCGAATACCAGGAGAGTTTTACTCCCGTCCCTGTTAATCGGCTTCAATAATGCTGTGCTTGCCGAAGCCGGCCTCAGTTACTTGGGCCTGGGTGTTCAGCCGCCTGACGCAAGCCTCGGCCGCATGCTGTCGGAGGCCCAGGGCTACCTGCTGGATTCGCCATGGTATGCCCTGGCACCCGGCTTAATGATCGTATTGACTGTTCTCGGCTTCAGCCTCGTCAGCGGGGGTTTGGAGAATGGGCAAGGATGAGACACTTTTGTGTATAGAGGATCTCACAATTGGCTTTCCCACGGGTAAATGCGTTAAGAGAGTGGTTGATCATATTTCCCTGGAAGTTAAGAAGGGTGAGATACTGGGGATCTTAGGGGAATCAGGTTCAGGGAAAACCATCACCGCCCTGGCGGTTATGGGGCTGCTTCCGGCAGCGGCAAGGATTTTAAGGGGGCGGATCCAGTATCGGGGAAGGGATTTGCTGACCCTGGAAGAAGGGGAACGGCGCAGGCTGAGAGGCGCTGAAATATCTATGGTATATCAGGATCCTATGGCATCTTTTAATCCCCTCCTTACTGTAGGGGCCCAGGTAGAGGAAATGCTCAGGCTGCATGCAAAACATACGCAGGAAGAGTACAGGGCCCTAACGTTAAAGGCATTGAAGGAAGTTGGGTTAACAGAGCCACTGGAGGTGTACCATAGATACCCTCACCAGCTCTCGGGTGGCATGCGCCAGAGGGCCATGCTGGCCATGGCAATAATTGCCGGCCCCAAGCTTGTCCTTGCTGATGAACCTACCACCGCCCTGGATGTCACAACCCAGGGCAAAATCCTCCAACTGCTAAGGGAGCTGAATGAGAAATACGGAATGAGCATCGTCTTGATTTCCCACGATCTGAGGGTAATTCAGAACACTTGCCACAGGGCGATTGTCATGAAGGACGGCAGGATTGTGGAGGCCGGAATGACGCAGGAATTGTTCGCCCGCCCGCAAACAAAGTACACCAGGCAGCTGGTGGCGGCTGCGCCGCGGCTGTTTTCCGACGGCGGGGGGCTCAGGGTAACCTGCGCTAAAAATACTTCTTACAAGGAGCAAAGGGAAATATTCACAATCCAGAATCTCAATGTATTCTATCCCGAGAAGGGTAGCGGCCTTTTGGGGAAAAAGCGCAGAAAACAGGTAATAAAAAATGCCAATATTTCCGTGCTGCAGGGTGAAACCCTCGGCATTGTTGGGGAAAGCGGGAGCGGAAAGTCCACGCTGGCGAAGGCAATTGTGGGGCTGAACAGGGAAATTGAAGGGGTAATAAAATTCAATGATGTTGCTGCAAAAGGTAAAGGAGAATTGGCGGCCAGGCCTCAGATGGTATTCCAAGATCCCTTCGGCAGCCTAAATCCAACGAAAAAAATAGGCTGGCTTCTGGAGGAGCCGCTGAAACTGCAAACAAATCTAAGCAAAAAGGAACGGATTGCCAGGGTCCGGGAAATGATCCGGCAGGTGGGCTTGACTTACGAGTTTTTGGAGCGCTATCCCTCGCAATTGAGCGGAGGGCAGCGACAGAGGGCAGCCATCGCAGCTGCTCTCATTGTGAATCCGAAGCTGGTTATACTGGATGAACCGGTATCATCCCTTGATGTTACCATCCAGGCTCAAATACTCCGTTTGCTCAAAGAATTACAGGATAAGTATAGTTTAACCTACCTATTCATCTCCCATGATTTAAATGTTGTCTTTCAGATATGCAACCGGGTCTGTGTTTTGTATCGGGGGGAAATTATCGAGATAAAAGAGGCCCAGGAATTGCTTTACAGGCCTCAGCATGAGTACACAAAGGAACTCCTTGAATCTGCCATGGTCAAAATGGGAAATAGACTGCCGTAATTGCCCGTCAATCCTCCGCCACTGGAAAACTGCTGCCTGCCAGTTTTTATTTGAAATTCGTTGACAAAAGAGACGGTAAACAATACAATTTAGGCGGATGAACAAGGGCGTTCATCATGCTGTACAAAGGCCACGGCATGGAATGAACGCCCTAATTGGTTTTAAGATCGGTAAATCTCGTAAGCAGTTATTAATTATGGTAATTATAAACAAAATAGCCTCGGGAAATATTTAACCGCATACAGGGGAGGGTTGGCCATGGATAGCAGGCAAAAAAGGCGCGACAGGTATGAGAATCCCCTTTGCGAAAGATACGCCAGCGAGAGAATGCAGGAAATATTCTCTCCCGATAAAAAGTTCTCCACCTGGAGAAAACTGTGGGTTGCCCTGGTTGAGAGCCAGAAGGAACTTGGCCTTGATATTACCGACCGGCAGATAGAGGTTATGAAGGAACATATATATGATATAAATTACGAGGTGGCGGAGGAGCGCGAAAAAGAGGTACGCCACGATGTGATGAGCCATATTTATGCTTACGGTGTCCAGTGCCCGGAAGCAAGGCCCATCATTCATCTCGGCGCGACCTCAAGCTTTGTCGGGGACAACACCGATTTGATTCTGATGAAAGAAGCTCTGGTACTGCTTAAAGGGTCCCTTACCGGCGTTATCCTTGAGCTGGCCCGCTTCGCTTTGAAGTACAAGGGGCTTCCCACCCTGG
>DUTA01000123.1 GCA_012842325.1 Bacillota bacterium
CCCAGGGCCTCATGAGTTTAACCGTCCGTTACCAAAGAATTCGTCAAGCTTGGTGAACCGCCGTATACCGAACGGTACGTACGGTGGTGTGAGAGGACGGGGGCTAGGCGCCCCCTCCTACTCGATTATCCTGCCTGGCTGCCGCCGAACTGGCTGTAATAGAGATCGGCATAAAGCCCGCCCCGGGCTAACAGCTGGCCGTGGGTGCCCTGTTCCACAATTTCACCGTTGTTCATGACCAGGATCAGATCGGCAGACCGGATGGTGGAGAGGCGGTGGGCGATGACAAAGCTGGTGCGACCTTGCAGCAACTGGGCAGTGGCTTTCTGGATGAGTATTTCCGTTCTGGTATCCACGTTACTGGTAGCTTCATCGAGGATCAGGATGGGTGGATCGGCCAGGATGGCCCGGGCTATGGTAATGAGCTGCTTCTGCCCCTGGGATAAATTGGAGGCATCCTGGTTTATCACCGTGTCGTAACCCCGGGGCAGGGTGCGGATGAAATGATCCACCTGGGCGGCTTCGGCGGCCCGGATTATCTCCGTGTCGGTGGCATTTTCCCGGCCGTAGGCGATATTGTCCCTGATGGTGCCGTTGAAGAGCCAGGTATCCTGCAGCACCATCCCGAAAGCCTTCCGCAGGGCATCCCGTTTTATTTCCCTGATATCGACGCCGTCTATGGTAATGCGTCCCCTGTTGACATCGTAAAAACGCAGCAATAAGTTAACAAGGGTGGTCTTACCCGCCCCGGTGGGCCCGACGATGGCCACCATCTGGCCGGCCTGGATTTTTAAATTCAGATCCCTGATCAGGATTTTGTCCATGCTGTACCCAAATTAGACGTGCTTGAAGGCGACATCACCCCGGGGGGCAAAGTGGGCCAGGGCTTCTTCGGGGTCGGTCACCTCTTCCTCTTCGTCCAGCAGCTCGAATACCCGTTCCGCAGCCGCAATGGTAGATTGAAGGATATTGGCGATATTGGCTGTCTGGACAATGGGGTGGGTAAACTGCCTCGAGTATTGAAAAAAGGCCTGGACATCGCCAAGGGCAAGCCTGCCCTGGGTGACAAATATACTGCCGATTATGGCGATAAATACATAACCAATATTGTTGATAAAACCCAGAAGGGGCATGATGATGCCCGACATGAATTGGGCCTTCCATTCCGCCTCATACAGGCGCCCGTTGATTGCCCGGAAACGGTCCAGGGAGCGCCCTTCATAGTTAAAGGCCTTGACAATTAAATGGCCGCCGTACATTTCTTCCACATGGCCGTTGAGGGCGCCCAGTTCCCTTTGCTGGGCAGCAAACTGTTTTTGGGAGAAGCGGGCGACCAGGGTGGCGGCAGAAAAGGAAAGGGGCAGGGTCACCAGGGCAATTAATGTCAACCACCTGTTGATGGTCAGCATCATGATCAGGATGCCGACAATGGTGACGATGGCCTCCAGGATCTGGTTCATGCTCTGCTGCAGGGTGCTGCCGATCAGGTCCATATCGTTGGTCACCCGGCTGAGGATATCGCCGTGGGATCGGGAATCATAATATTTGAGGGGGAGGCGGGTGAGCTTGGTGCGGATCTGGTCGCGCAGGTCAGAGACGATCCCCTGGGCAACCCTGGCCATAATAAAGAACTCCAGGTAACGGAAGAGGGAACTGGCCAGATAGAGCCCCGCCAGCAGGAGGAGAATTTTCCCGATGCGGGAAAAATCGATCCCAGCTCCGGGGACCTGCCTTAACCTTTCCAGCAGGCCGGTAAAGATAATGGTGGTCACCTGGCCGATGAGGCGGGGACTCAAAATGGTAAAGACGGTAGCAATGATGGCTGCCAGGACAACGAAGGAGAGAGAAAGCAGGTGGGGCTTGAGGTGCTGCAGGAGACGGAAAAGGGAGCCTTTGAAATCCCGGGGTTTTTCCGCGGGCAGGGCCAGGGGAGGCCCGCCACCCCGCCTGGGTCCAAAGCCGGGGGTTTTCAGCTGCCTTGATCTGTCACTCATGCGATTTCCTCCTCGGTTAGCTGGGAAGAGACGATTTCCCTGTAGACGTCGTTGGTGGCCAGGAGCTCTTCATGGGTGCCGATGCCGGTGATTCGGCCCTTTTCCAGGACGATGATCTGGTCGGCATCCTTGATGGTGCTCACCCTCTGGGCAATGATGATGACGGTGGCACTGGCGGTTTCTTCCTTCAGGGCGGCGCGGAGCCTGGCGTCAGTTTTGAAGTCCAGGGCGGAAAAGCACTCGTCGAAAACGTATATTTTGGGCCTGTGTACCAGGGCCCGGGCGATGGCCAGCCTTTGCTTTTGGCCGCCGGAGAGGTTTTGGCCGCCCTGGGCAATGGCAGTAGCAAAACCGGCCTGTGTTTTACTGATAAACTCGGTGGCCTGGGCTATCTCGGCCGCCTGCGCCACCTCATTGTCACCCTTCTCCCTGCCAAAGAGGATATTGTCCCGGATGGAGCCGCTGAAAAGGATGGCCTGCTGGGGGACATAGCCAATCATGGCCCGCAGGTCTGCCTGGCGCAGGGACCGGATATCGACGCCGTCCACCAGGATGCTGCCCCTGTCGATATCGTAGAAGCGGAGAAGCAGACGGGGCAGGGTGGATTTGCCGGAGCCGGTGCCGCCAATAATGGCTGTGACCTGGCCGGGACGGGCGGTAAAGGAGATGTCAGAGAGGG
>DUTA01000124.1 GCA_012842325.1 Bacillota bacterium
CGGGGAGCGGCTTCCCCCGGAGAACCGGGGGCCATGAAACCTGCGAACATTGAACCTGAGAAGCCGGAGCAGGCGGGCACGGCTTTCCCCGCCGGGTACCCGCGGGGGAAGAAACTTGTCCAGGAAGGCCTGGGGGGAAGGGAGGTCAAGACTGCCTGGGGCAGTTACTATCTCATCGAGATCAACCGCCCGGGGGAATTGTCCTTTCCCCAAAACAACGGGTTGGGCCTCTTGAGAAACCTGCAGCTGGTGCGGGGAATTGGCCCGGTGACGGAACAGAGGCTGCAGGAATGCGGCTACTGGACCCTGACGGATCTCTGCCGGCATCCCCGCTGGCAGGAGGAAGCCCATGTCTGCCTGCAGCTCATCGCCAGGCGGGATTTTACAGGCCTGCGTCGGCGGGGGGCCAGCGACTGGGATATACTGGAGTTCTTTCGCCCGGAGGATCTGGTCTTCCTCGATATTGAAACAACCGGGCTCTGGTGCAGCCAGCCCCTCTTTTTAGTGGGCATCCTTTCCTGGCGGGACGGCACCTTCACCCTGAAGCAGTTCCTGGCCCGCCATTACCGGGAGGAAAGGGCCCTGCTGGCCGCCCTCCTGGCGGAACTGCCTTCCTTTCAGGTTGTGGTCACCTACAACGGAAAGAAGTTTGACATACCCTACATCGAGGGGCGGACTGTTGCCCACGGCCTCCCTTATCGCTTCCAGCAGGAGCAGCTGGATCTCCTCTACCATGCCCGGCGCTGCTACCAGGGCCTTTTGCCCAACTGCCGCCTGGTCACCGTGGAGGAGGGCCTGCTCGATCTGGCCCGGGAAGACGACATCCCCGGCCACCTGATACCCCAGGTATACCACCATTTTGTCCAGACCCAGGAGCCCCGCCTTATGAAAAAGATCCTGGAGCACAATGCCCAGGACCTTTTCAGCCTGGCCCACCTGCTGCCCCTGCTGATGGAAGGATCATAAAAGACATCCCCGGGCGTGGGGATGTCTCTTTTCTGAAAATCTCTGTTCCGGGGAAAAAAGGCCTCAGGCGGTATCGAAGAGCTTGTTGGCCAGTTTCTGAAAGCCCCGGGCATTGGCGTACTGGGCATCGTCGACCAAAACCATGTTGGGGAAATGGGGAATAATGTACTGGGCTAGGGCTTCACCGCCGCCCCCGGTCAGTAAGATAATGTCGAACTGGCGGTAATCCCAGCGGGAAGAGATTTCGTTGATGATCTTGCGGGCAATGGCGGCAAAGAATTCGTCCCTGATGCCGGAGAGATCCTGGACCTTCCCGGCCACCCGGACTGTCCCCGTTTCCACAATTTCATCCAGTTCGAAATCCTGCTTTTCCAAATTAAAATTCTTCTGCAGGAAGCCGGCCAGCAGGCGGTGCACGCTGGCCAGCCCCGTCGTCGTCGAGGAACTCAGATGTTCGATGAATTCCAGCCTGTCGGCAACGGCATAATCGGTGGTCTTATAGCCGATATCCACGATGCCCACCAGCATTTCGCCCAGTTCCTGGTTGATGATGTTGCCGATGGTATTGAGCATCTGGTCATAGAGGGTGCCGAAGGGCTGGGGAATGACGCAGACTTCCCGGAGGGAGAACTTCTTCGGCTTCAGCTGCCCGTTCTGCCGCAGTTGGATGCTGTACTGGCCGGTCAGCTCCCGCACCCATTCTTTGCTGTAAATGGCATAGTAGCTGGTGGGGAAGCCGGTGACCAGGTTGAATTTCTGGTCTTCCCACTGGGATAAGAGGCCGACGGCCGTGAGGAGCAGGATCTTGGCATTGGGGTCGGCGGCCCGGTTCTGTTCCAGGGAACGGGAGGCCAGTTCACTCTGGCGGATGGCCAGGTTGCCGACGAAATAATCCTGGCCGTTAATATAAACCTGCAAGTTGTCCAGGGGCTGGTTGTTTTTGCTGAGGGGAGAGAAATAGTTGAGCTCCCTGCCCCGGCCGACGACGCTGGGGAAGCGGATCCCCTGCTGTCCCAGGAACAGTTTCACAAAGCCGTATCCGATGTCTATGGCGGTGTTTTTGGCGGCATTGCTCCAGGCCTCTTCCGCATCCGCTCCGGGTGCATCCACCTCTACCCGGCGCGGTAGCGGTTTGTCAATCTTTACTGCCTGCAGACCCACTGGATCACCCCATTTTTAGGTAATATTTTCCGAATATACTATCATTTATTAACTTATCATATACCGTCCCTTTTGGCTAAAGGCCTGCAGTCTCATTTGCCTGGGACCAAAGGCCCATTCTTTAGATAACAAACCGCCCCTGCCGCAGCCCACTGGATCGGCAGTGGCGGTTTACCGGGCAGAGCTTTAAACCCTGTCACTGGAGGGGGCCAGCTTCTCCGTCTCCGCAGCGAGGAAGGGAGAAATGTAGTGGTTGCAGAGCTGCAGTGAGCACTGCATGGCCGGACCGATGGTCAGGGCGTAGAAGAGGGTGCCGATTCCCACGGGACCGCCGATGAGATAGCCGACCAGGAGGACAGCCAGTTCCATGGCACTTCTGACGAAACGGATGCTCAGGCCCAGGCGCCGGTGCAGGCCCAGGGTGAGGCCGTCCCGGGGGCCGGCTCCGAGGCCGGCACTGATGTAGAGGCCGAGGCCGGCTCCCAGCACAATCACTCCGACCACGAGGTAAAGGCACTGGATGAAGAGGGAGGTTGGCGCCGGGAAGAGCCCCAGCCTGTTCCACATATCATAGAAAAAGCCGAAGAAGTACATGTTCAGGAAGGTACCAATCTGGGCTCTGATGCCCAGGGGATAGCTGAAGAGGATGATAACGATTCCCACCAGCTGGCTGATCTGTCCTATGGTCAGGGGCAGGTAATTGGCCAGGCCGGCGTGGAAGACTGTCCAGGGGTCTGTGCCCAGGCCGGCGAGAAGGGCGAAATTGGTACCCAGGGCGCTGAGGCACAAGCCGGTGAGGATGATCACGTAGCGCAGGATGCTTCTGGTCGTGGTCAATGAGATACCTTCCTTTCCTCTATGTAGTCCTGTTTCAGGCTGTACTGGCAATTCCCGAGGCAGGTAATACTGAGTATTCATTATAGCATTGAACGGCAATTTTGGGTAGGCCAAAAAAGAAAAGGCCGCTGCCCGAGAGGGGCGGCCGGGCGCAGGGTAAAGGACGGCTATTTACCAGAGGGAAAGCTGGTAGGGCTCCCCGGGATAAAGGAAGTTGCTCACCGCAAGACCAATGAGGCGGATCTTGCGGCGGTCCAGTTCCACCTTTTTCAGTAAAAGGAGGGCGCGCCGGTAGAGCTCCTCCGGCTGATCCGTGGGGTCGGGGAAGGTAAGACTCCTGGTGATGGTAACAAAGTCGTGGTAGCGGATTTTCAGGGTAACGGTGCGGCCGGCCAGGCCCCTTTTTTTCAGGCGCTGCCCCAGGGTCCGGGCAAATTCCGCAAGGGAAGCCTTCAGTTTCTCCGGCTCTTCCACATCCCGGGGAAAGGTAACCTCTTCCCCCAGGGATTTGGGCTTGCGGCTGGGCTTTACCGGCCGGTCGTCGATGCCCCGGGCCAGAAGATATAGTTCGTCCCCCCACTTGCCGAAGGTTTTTACCAGAAAGGCCCGGTCCAGCCGCTGCAGGTCGCCGATGGTGAAAATACCCAGTTCGTTCAGGTATTCCTGGGTGCGGGGCCCCACGCCCCAGATCCGGTTTACGGGCAGGGGAGCCAGGAAGGCCTCGACATGCTCCCGGGGGATGACGGTGAAGCCGTCGGGTTTTTCCATGTCCGAGGCCAGCTTGGCCAGGAATTTATTGTGGGAGACGCCGACGGAGGCGGTGAGTCCCACTTCTTTTTTGATCCGGTCCTTTATTTCCCGGCCCAGGGCGCCGGCGTCGGCCCCCGTAACATCCAGAAAGGCCTCGTCCAGGGAGAGGGGCTCGATGAGGGAGGTATAGCGGCGGAAGATCCGGTGGATTTGGGCGGAGACCTCTTTGTATTTGGTCATATTGACGGGGAGGAAAACGGCATGGGGGCAGCGGAGATAGGCCTGCTTCAAGGGCATGGCCGACCGGATGCCGTAGGCCCGGGCCTCGTAGGAAGCCGTGGAGACCACCCCCCGGGAATGGGGGTTGCTCCCCCCCACCACCACCGGTTTTCCCCGCAGGCTGGGGTTGTCCCGCTGTTCAATGGCGGCATAGAAGGCGTCCATATCCACATGGATTATACTCCGGTCCATGTCAACTCCCTCCAGCCCGATTATACCACAAAACACTGGTCGGAAGGCGGCGGCCAGTAATCGCCTTTAATAATAGACAGCTGGCTGATTAGCCGGTTGGGCCACAGTCCCCCTCATAGTTAAGGGAACGTCCCTTTCGCAAAGAACCCCGGGAGAAAAGGGGCGAGGAATAGTCAAAAAATTGACAAAGCAAAATCATCAAATAAAAGAGGAATTCTAAAAATAATGTCAAAAGAGTAGAATATAGTGATCATGACAGGTTATAACAAGTTCCCAATGAGGTAATGATAACTCAGGGCGAAGGAGGGTATGGTTTTGCTTGATCCAGCCGGAGCCACACCGCTGTACAAACAGCTGAAGGAGTACCTGTACGAGGAAATTGAAAAGGGTAATTTAAAACCTGACCAGCAGATCCCATCGGAACGGGAACTGTGCCAGCAGTTTAACCTGAGCAGGACCACCGTCCGCCAGGCCCTGGCCGAAGCCATAGCCGAGGGGGTTTTCTACCGCATCCAGGGTAAGGGGACCTTTGTGGCCAACCCCAAAAAGGTGGAACAGCAGGCCTATGCCATCACCAGTTTTATGGATACCATCAGGGCCAGGGGCTGGCAGCCGGGGATGGAGGTCCTGGAACACCGGGTAATCGCCGCCGATATCGAGCTGTCCCGGATACTGCAGGTTGGTATCGGTGAGGAGCTCGTCTTCCTGCGGGCCCTGGGCACGGGGGACGGTGAGCCCCTGGGCCTGTACACCGTCTACCTGCCCTATGAGCTGGGCCGCAGCATCATCGCCGATGACGACCGGGAGCAGCAGGGGCTCTGGATCCCCCTCCTCAACCACCATGCCAAGAAACTGGGCCTGGATCTGGCCTATGCCGACCAGGATTTTGAAGCGGAAGCAGCCCGGGGTTCCACGGCCGAGCTCCTGCAGGTGCCGGAAGGCGCCCCGATCCTCAAGGTGACCTCCATCACCTATACCAGCAAGGATGTGCCGGTGGAGTTCCGCCGCGTCTATTACCGGGGGGACAAGTACCGCTTCAATATCAGGCGCCGCTATAAGTGAAGTGGTACCTACCGGTACTGAAGGGTGGGTGTCAGGATGACGACCAGGGCCCTGCTGATCGATTTTGGCAGCACCTACACCAAGGTGGTGGCGGTGGACCTGGAACAGGGTTCCCTCCTGGCCAGGGCCACGGCCCTCACGACGGTGGAGACGGATATTGTCCTGGGCCTGGCCGAGGCGGCGGCGAAAATAGAGGAAGAGTTGGGCAGGGGCTGCCCCTTCCACCACAAGCTGGCCTGCAGCAGTGCCGCCGGGGGCCTGCGGATGGTGGCCATCGGCCTGGTCCCCGATTTTACCGTCCAGGCGGCCCGGCTGGCCGCCCTGGGCGCCGGAGCCCGGGTCCTCAGAACCTATGCCTATGAGCTCACGGAAGGGGAGCTGCGGGAGCTGGAAAGAGAGCCGGGGGATATCATTCTCCTGGCTGGCGGCACCGACGGCGGCGACCGGGAGGTCCTCCTCCACAATGCCCGTTTCCTTGCCGGCTCCCGCATTAAGGTTCCCATCATCCTGGCCGGAAACAAGGTGGCCGTTCCCGAGGGGGCCCGGCTCCTCCGGCAGGGGGGAAAGGACGTCCGGGTGACGGAAAATGTGATGCCCGAACTGGGGCGCCTCAATATAGAACCGGCCCGGGAGACCATCCGCCAGGTGTTCATGGAAAAGATCGTCGAGGCCAAGGGGCTGAGCCGGGCCGAGGCCTTTGTCGACGGCGGCATCCTCATGCCGACACCGGCCGCCGTCCTGGCCGGCGCCCGGCTCCTGGCCGACGGCACTCCCGAAGAGGAAGGCATCGGCGAGCTCATGGTCGTCGACGTGGGGGGAGCCACCACCGACATCCACTCGGTGGCCGCCGGGGAGCCCACCCGCAGCAACACCATTGTCCGGGGCCTCCCGGAACCCCGGGCCAAAAGAACGGTGGAGGGGGACCTGGGACTGCGGGTCAGCGCCCTCTCCCTCCTGGAGAGTGCCGGTTTAAGAAGGGTTCAGGAGAACACCGGCGCCGGGGTGAAGGTGGAAGGGCTGGTGGCCCGCCTGGCCGCCGATGTGGGCTGGCTCCCCCGCACGGAGGAGGAAAAGGCCCTGGAGAGGGGACTGGCGGTCACGGCCGTGGAGCTGGCCGTCCGGCGCCATGTGGGAACCCTGAAGGAATTCTATACTCCCGCCGGGCTGTACTTTATCCAGGAGGGGAAGGACCTGACCGCCGTTCCCAATGTCATCGGAACCGGCGGCATCTTTGCCCATCTGGAGGATCCGGTGGCCATCCTTGCCCGGGCCTTTGCCCGCAACCAGAATCCCCTGGTCCTGCAGCCAGCGGCGCCCCGCTTTTTCTGGGACCGGGACTATATCCTCTGGGCGGCGGGGCTGCTGGGCCAGATAGCCCCCAACCAGGCCCTGCGCTTAGTGAAGAAAAGCATTGGCTGGCCGGCATAGCAGGTGGTCCGGGAGACCCGCAGAGGAAGGAGGTTGGTGCCGGAAAGGGATAGGGGAATTACCGCTAGGGAAGATAGAAGAAGGGAGGTTGGCAATTTGGTGCAAGGAGGATTCAAGCGGGCGGCCATCCTGGGAGCCGGCAATGGCGCCCATGCCTTTGCTGCCCATCTGGGAATGCTGGGAGTGGAGGTCAACATCTACAACAAATTCCCGGAAGAGCTGGCCGCCATCCGGGAAAGGGGCGCCGTGGAAGCAGAAGGAGCCCTGGAAGGGGTGGGCCCGGTCAATAAGGCAACGACGGACATTGCCGAGGCCGTGGCAGGGGCAGAAGTGATCTTGGTGGTGGTCCCGGCCTTTGCCCACCGCTTCATGGCCGAAGCCCTGGCTCCCCACCTGGTGGACGGGCAGGTAATCACCCTCCATCCGGGGCGGACCGGCGGGGCCCTGGAATTTGCCCGGGTGCTGGAGGAAAGGGGCGTGAAGGCCAGGGTTATGATTGCCGAAGCCCAAACTCTCCTCTATGCCTGCCGCATCTCGGGGCCGGCCCGGGTGTCGGTGAAGGGGATGAAGAGGGAAGTGGCGGTGGCGGCCTTCCCCGCCCGGGACACCGGGGCGGTCCTGGAGCGCCTGCGCCCCGTCCTGCCCCAGTTTATTCCGGCGGCCAATGTTATGGAGACCAGCCTGGACAATATCGGCGCCGTCTTTCACCCGGCCACCGTCCTCCTCAACACCGGCCGGATTGAGGGGAAGGTATCTTTCAAGTTTTATGTGGACGGCATGACGGAGACGGTGACCAAAACCCTGGCCAAGATCGACGGCGAGCGGGTGGCCGTGGCCCGGGCCCTGGGTCTGGAGATGGAAACGGCGGCCGACTGGCTGCGCCGGGTTTACGGCAGCCGGGGGGAGACCCTCCACGAGCTCCTCCACAATACCAGGGCTTACCAGGAGATAGCCGGTCCCACCAGCATGCAGGTCCGCTATGTCCTGGAGGACATCCCCACGGGCCTGGTGCCCATTGCCTCCCTGGGGGAAAGCCTGGGTGTGGCCACACCGGCCTGCCGGACCATGGTGGACCTGGCCTGCCTCCTCTACGACCGGGACTTTTGGGCCGAAGGGCGCACGGTTCAGAACCTGGGCCTGGCCGGCCTGAACCGGGAGGAGATGCTCCAATTCGTGACGGAAGGTTTCAGAAGATAAAAAATAGGATGAAAAGGGGGAGAAGAAAATGCCCAAAATATTAGGTGCTCCCATCGGGGAATGCGTCCACGTGGCCGGGACCCTGAATTTTCTGCGCCTGGCCCAGGAGCAGGGTTACCAGACGGAATTCATGGGGGCGGCTACCCCCATCAAGGACCTTATCGGGGCCATCCGGGAAACGGACCCCGACATTGTGGCTGTCAGTTACCGCCTCACCCCGGAAACGGGGCACAGCCTGCTGGTGGAGCTGAAGGAGGGGCTGAAGGAGGCCGGCCTCCTCAACCGGCGCTTCATCTTTGGCGGCACCCCGCCGGTGGCGGAGAAGGCCAAGGAAGTGGGCCTCTTCGAAGCCTTCTTCACCGGGGAGGAGCCCCTGGAGCACGTCATTGCCTGGCTCAAGGGACAGGATATCGAGACCCGGACGGAGGCCGACTTTCCCGATGAACTGATGCCGCGGCTGGAATGGAAAAAGCCCTTCCCCATCATCCGCCACCATTTCGGCCTCCCTGCCGACACCATTGAACCGACGGTGGAGGGGATCAAAAAGATTGCCGAGGCCGAGGTCCTGGACGTTATCTCCCTGGGTCCCGACCAGGATGCCCAGGAGAATTTCTTCACCCCCGAGAAGGCCGATCCCAGCCGGCGGGGCGCCGGCGGTGTCCCCATCCGCTCCGAGGACGATTTCCGGGCCCTCTACGAGGCGAGCCGCAGGGGCAATTACCCCCTGATGCGTTCCTACGCCGGGACGGCCCAGATCATCCGCTACGGGGAGATGCTCCGGCGGACCATCAAAAATGCCTGGTGCGCCACCTCCATCTTCTGGTTCAACAAGGTGGACGGCCGGGGGCCCATGACCCTGCAGGAGTCCATTGAAGAGCACCTGGCCCTGATGAAGTGGCACGGGGAGCGGGATATCCCGGTGGAGGCAAATGAATCCCACCACTGGGAACTGCGGGACTGCCACGACGTGGTGGCCGTGGTGTCGGCCTACCTCAGCGCCTATTTGAACAAGAAGATGGGAGTCAAAAACTACATCGCCACCTACATGTTCAACACCCCGCCCACCCTATCGGACAAGATGGACCTGGCGAAAATGCTGGCCAAGGCCGAGCTGGCCGAGGCCCTGCAGGATGAGAACTTCCGCTGCCTGCGCCAGACCCGGACCGGGCTGTTGAGCTACCCGGTGGACCCGGACTACGCCATCGGCCAGCTGGGGGCTTCCGTCTACCTGCAGATGGCCATGCAGCCCGATATCGTTCACGTGGTGGGTTACTGTGAGGCCCACCATGCGGCCACGGCCGAGGATGTCATCCAGAGCTGCAAGATTGCCCGCAAGGTAATCCAGAACTGCCTCCACGGGATGCCCGACATGACCCGTGACCCGGAAGTGATTGCCCGGAAAGAGGAACTGAAGAAAGAGGCCCTTGTTTTAATAGATGCCATCAAGGCCCTGGGAGGGGACAGGGTAGAGGATCCCCTGGCCGACCCGGGCACCCTGGCCAGGGCGGTGGAGATCGGCCTCCTGGACACGCCCCAGTTGAAGGGGAATCCCTACGCCTGCGGGGAAGTGGTAACCAAACCCATCAACGGCGCCATCTACGCCATCGATCCCGCCACCGGGAAGATCCTTTCCGAGGAGGAGCGGGTGGAGCGGATCTTTAAGAAATACGGCCTTTAATCAATTGACAATGGACAATTGACAATTGTTTGCTTGTTTCAAGTTGTAAGGGCGACCTGCTGTGGCCGCCCATGGTGGATAAAGGGCAGTTTCCGGTTGACTTCTGCAAAGGGGTGGGGGCGACCCTGC